>DAOWCR010000065.1 GCA_030639445.1 Dehalococcoidales bacterium | reverse complement strand
GTAGATAACGCCGGCCGGCGCGCGCATAATCCTCACGTAGACCAGCCCCTTGTTGCCCTCCATAATCCACTTCATTATCCCGAGCAACTGGTTGGGACAGGAGACGTCAATGATTTTCAGGTGGGCGATGCCGCCAAATACCAGGTTGTCGTAGTTACCCATGAGGGTGGCGCCGTTGGTGTTCGTCTCAAAGTTCGGCGCCGTGGCGATATAAGTGATGTCCAGGCCGTGCCCCTCACTGAGCCAGCCGCCTTTCGTCGCCATCGCTTCCAGCCTTTCCTGGTAGCCGATGGCAATCCGGCGCAGGACCCGCCAGTCAAAGAACGGGCAGAAGGTGCTCGCCCAGGTATTGTAGCCCATCACGGCAAAAGCCTCCCCGATGCCCATCATATTGGGCTCGGCAATACCCACATTAAACGCCCGGCTCATATCCACAAAGCCAACCCCGACTTCAAGTCCACTGGTCGAAGCCAGGTCAGCATCCAGGGAAACCACCCTCGGGTCCCGGGCAAAGACCTTCATGGCGGCGGTGATGACACCGGCGGCGGCGTGTTCCTTCTCCTTATCCAGCTTAGGAAGCTGACTGGCATCATAGACTATTTTCTTGTTGCGCGGGGGCGCCGGTCTCGTCCTTACCGGCAAGACCACCGCCTTGACCCCGCCCGCTTTCTTCTCTTTAATCACGATGTCCAGGTTCATTCCCCTGGCCACTGCCAGGAGTTTCTCCCGAACCGCCCCACCCTCGCCTCCGGTCCCCAGTCCGTTAAAGAAGTTAAGAAACCCGGCCACTCTATCCGCCCGCCTCTGCGCCTGCAGGGCCAGTTCCTGCTCCGTCATGGCGTCCGGCATGGTGACTTTATGACCAGTCATAAAACTGGAGAACCCGCCAAACCCCTTGCGTGTCCGGCAGATGATGGCCGTGGGCCGGCCGTCACGCGGGGCATACTTGAACGTTTGCAGCGCCTCCAGGACCGTGCTGTACTGCGTGCCATCAACGTTAAAGACCCGCCAGCCGAAGCAGGCAAATCTTTTGTCCAGGTCAAGCAGCGGGAAGATGAGCTGCTTGGTATCGTCCAGCTGGCCGGCATTTTTGTCAACCATGACGCACAGGTTATCCAGCTTTTTATAACTGGAAAACATGACCGCCTCCCAGATAATGCCTTCCTGCAGTTCTCCATCCCCGTTCAGGCAGAACACATCATAGTTGGGGCTTTTTTTACCCACCAGGGCCAGCCCCTCGGCCACGCTCAAGCCCTGGCCCAGGGGGCCGGTGGAGATATGGAAACCGGGTAGAATCGGGCCGGGGTGGCCGTTGAGTATGCTCTCGGCGCCCCGGGAGTTCTTCAGCACCGAGCGGTCGAAATAACCGAGGTCGGCGTAAATAGAGGCCATGGTGGCCACGGCATGCCCCTTGCTCAGCACAAACAGGTCCTGCCCCCGCTTCGTCGGGTTGGCCACGTCATACTCCATTATCCCCCCGTAATAGAGCGCCACCGCCGGGATGGTGGCCGAAAAAGCACCGCCAATGTGGATGCTTTTGTCTATCGCGTCACGGCACTGCTCCAGGGTGAGAATACGGATGTCAGCATCCTTGATTTCCAGAAGTCTGGTCAAACCGGTCCGCATGAGATATTCGCCGGATTCGGTCACGCTCATTGCCTTACCTCCCTTTAACCTTCAAGTCTATAATTATTTCGGGCACAGGTTTTCCGCCAGTATCAGTTCGGCGGCCCACCGGGCGGCTTTACCCACCACCTCGGGACAGTAGATATCATGGGCGCCGGCATTGTGAAACTTCTCGTACTCGTCCGGGTCAGCCAGATAATAATACCTCCCCAGGACTTTGGTCTGGATATTCCGGCAGACCACGGAGCCATATTCGTCAATGAATTTTTGCCGAAGCTTTCCCACCAGCTGATGGGTTCTGAACCGAATACCCTCAGGGTCATCAAATTTATCTCTTTCTCTGCCCAGCACGGTGCTCAGCATCAGTATGGCTCCCGCGTAGGCTCCACAGCTGCCATCACAAGCCATGGCTGACCCCCCGGCTAAACCGGTGGCTGCCTTGAAGACGTCGTCATTCCTGATATCAAAGGTATCCTGGAGCGCCGCGATGACGCACTGGCTACAACCCCGATAAGTTTGTTCATATTTCTTACCCAGTTCATAGGCTTTCTCGGCGGCATTCTCGGTCATTATTTTACCCCCTTAATTATTCTTCATCTTCTCCCCAGTATTTCTTCACCAGTTCCGGGTCATGCGGCGCTCTCCGGCCCACACATCCCTCCCGCGGACATAACTGGCAACTTTCAAACTCGTTTTCGTTGGGGAAAAATATCCCGGAAACCGACTTTATCGGTATCATCAAGCACCGGTCGGTCAGTTTCACCCCGATTAAATCTTCCACATTACCGAAGATGGAGAACAGCTCTTTTTGCTGGGTTATCGGCCAGACATCTGCGGCTCCAGAACCTGGAGCCATCCTTGACATCTGTCAGCAGGCGTGTTTTTCCCTCAGGTAATCATGAAGATAGCTGAGCGACAAGCGTACCAGCATCTCTTTAATCTGGTCCATCAAATAATATTTCATAAACTCGTGGGACGGGATATCTATTTCATCCACTTCTCTACCGCAGGTGACCACATAGGGATAAACGGTATCTATCTCAGCCAGGTTGACCCGGAGGACACGGCTGGTAAACCTTACCCCGCCAATCTCCAGCGAGTCATCATTTTTATTTTTATTCTCCACCCGGGAGATATTGTAGACCGCTTTCGGCCTGGCGACCGAACTGGCAAGCTCAATTAACTCCCGGAGGCTTTCTAGCATACCTTCATTTCTACTGCGCAGACGCATCCGTTTTACCAGCGCTTCCAGGTCTAACTTGACCGGAATATTGTCCAGCACTTCCATAACTATAACCAGGCTCCTTTTCTAAAATGCCCAAAGCAACCAGGCTTCCCAGTCTACCTTAATCCCGGCAAACAAATAAAACGCCGGACCTCAGCGTCCTTTCCGGCCACCGCGAGCCACTCTCCTCTGGTTAGAGCGCAAATCAGTCCGATAATCAGGGGCCATGATATTGAGCACTAGGCTGAGACGGGGGTCGGCCAGCCGGGAGCTAATAGGGCCCTCTATTTCATCCAGCGAACAGGTAGTGGTGAGTATGGTAGCCAGCCGGGCGTTGTAGCGATAGTTAATCACCTGGTAGAGCTTTTCCTGCGCCCAGGGGGTAGTCGACTGCTCACCGAAGTCATCCAGAATGAGCAACGGCGCGTTCTTGACGCTTTCAAAGAGCTGGTCATAGGAAATCCGGCTCTCCGGATTGAAGGTGGCGCGCAGGTGGTCCAGGAACTCCGGCACGACGATAAACAGAGCGGGCTTGCCTGCCTGCAGGCAGTAGTTGGCGATGGCCGCCGCCAGGTGCGTCTTACCGCAACCGGTAACGCCCTGAAACACCAGCCAGCCCTCGGGGGACTGGGCAAAGCTGAGCGCTTCCCGGTAAACGTGCTCCAGGTTCTCGCGCTGCTCCGGCGGCAGGTTAACCCGCTTATAGTCAAAGTTATCAAAGGTCATCCTTTTCAGCAGTGCCAGTCCCAGGCCGCCGGTATAGCTCGGCGAGGACGGCGGCTTCTCTTCCACCACGTAGACGCGGCACAGCCTGGAGTCCGTGAGCCGGGTACGCAGCCTCTCTTCCAGCTGTTCCAGAGGCACGATGGCCACCACCACCGTGGGCAGCTCGCGGTTAAAACGGTGCGTAAACAGCTGGTCCAGCTTCTCCCTGGCCCAGGGCGTGCCGGTCTGGACTCCCAGGTCATCCAGGACCAGCAACGGGGCGTTACGCACCTGATTAAAGAAATCGTCGTAGGGCATCTCGCTCTCCGGACTATAGGTGGCCCGCAGGTGGTCCAGGAGGTCGGGCACCGTCATGTAGAAAACGGGGCAGCCCCGGCCCAGGCGCTCGTTGGCAATCGCCGCCGCCAGGTGAGTCTTGCCGCAGCCGCTGGGGCCGCTCAGGACGAGCCATCCCTCAGGCTCGGCGGCAAACGCTCTGGCCGCCTCGTAAGCGCGGCTGAATTTCTCCTGGTTTACGGGGTCGCCGCTTCGGCCCTGGGGAACCAGGTTGGCGAAAGTGAGGCGGGACAGCAGGCCGAGGTTGCTGTATTTTTGCAGGCGTTCCTGTCGCTCCTTCCCCGGCTCCTTCCGGGTGCAGCGGCAGGCAATGACCTGGCTGTAATCCGGCTTCCCCGAAGGCAGGAGGGGATGAATAAACCCGGCCCCCTGGCAAACGGGACAGTCCGAGCCCGGTAAAGTCTCTTCTTCAGCGCCGGACCATGTGTCCGTATTTGCCTTTGATGTATTTGTCTGGGTCTGTCTTAGAATATCGCCGATGTGTTCCACCGTCTTTACCTTCCGCTGACCAGCGTTCCAGAATCCGGACAATATACCTTATATTTCTTTTATTGAGAGAAACCGCCTCTTTAACGGCATCTTTAATCCAGGCTGCCGGGTACAGCTTCTCCGCCTCACGGAGTTCTTCGGCAATCATCGGGGTCAGCATCCCGATGTTCTGCTCATAAAGCGTGAAAATGTCAGGTCTTTCCTCGGCGGTCACGTGGGTCGGTTTCCCGGCCCTCAACCCGCTTAACCTGACCTCACCGCTCTGAATCCTGGCCGCCGCCTCCCGGTTGGACTCGGTATTGAGCAGATAGATGTCCTCGGGTGTCCCGCTCCGGTCCAGCGCCAGATGAATGACCGTTCCCCGCCGGGCCGCCATCTCCAGGGCGCTACGCAGCACCTCGTCCGGCGACCGGGTGTCCCGGCCCAGACCGCTCATCAGGCTGGCGTTCCCCAGCAGCTCACTAAAAGTGACGAAACGGGGATAGCCCCGCTTGCGATAGAGCACGGCCACCAGGTACAGGGTTGCCTTCAGCTCGGCCATATCACTTATCCGGGGCAGCAGCGTGCTGAAGAAAAGGTTGGGCACAGAGGTAAACTCCATCCTGGCCGGAAAACCTTTGAACTCGTCCATGTGAACTCAGTCCCTGCTATTTTTGCCCAATTTTGCTATCCTAAATTTGAAGCGCCGTGAAACGCTTCATAATAAACTCGGCTCTTCACTGGTAACATTATAGAATTTGGCCAGGTCGTGCCGGAAACGCAGCTTTACCCGGCCGGTGGGCCCGTTACGGTGCTTGGCGACGATAATATCGGCTTCTTCCCGCGGGTATTCTTTATCCGGGTGCTGGCTCTGCCAGTCCTCCACGGTGTGGTAGTACTCGTCCCGGTAGATAAACAGGACGACATCCGCGTCCTGCTCAATGCTGCCGCTGTCCCGCAGGTCGGAAAGCTGCGGCTCGTGTGAGGCACGCCACTCCACCGCCCGGCTGAGCTGGGAGACCGCCATCACCGGCACATTCAGGTCGCGGGCCAGTGCCTTGAGGGAACGGGAGATGTAGCTGATTTCCTGGACCCGGTTTTCCCCCCGCCCTTCACCCTGCATCAGCTGCAGGTAGTCCACAATAATAAGGTCAATAGGGCGCTCGAAGTGGAGACGGCGGGCTTTACTTCTTAATTCGGCTACCCGGAGCTGGGGGGAGTCATCAATATAGATTGATGACTCAGAGAGGACGCCGGTAGCCTCCATAATCCGTCTCTCCTCGTCCTCGGTATGCAGCCCGAAACGGACCCGCCGGGAATTGACCCCGGACTCGCTGGAGAGCAGGCGCAGGACCAGCGGCTCCCGTGACATCTCCATGCTGAACAGGGCCACACAGGCCTTTTGCTCCACGGCCGCGTTCCGGGCAATCCCCAGCGCCAGGCTGGTCTTACCCATGCTGGGCCGGCCGGCCACGATAACCAGGTCAGAGCGCTGAAATCCGCCCAGAAATTCGTCTAACCCAATAAAGCTGGAGAGCACGTAGGGTATCGGTTCCTGAGGAGCACCCTCCTCTTCGGAGACAGGCGCGGCTTCAAAATACTTGTCCAGCACCTGGCGAATATGAGTGAAGTCCCGGGGACTCTGCCCGTGGCGCAGTCGAAACAAAATATCTTCCGCCCGGCTGAGACTGGCCTCGACATCCGGGCCGGACTCATAGCCGACGGCCGCAATCTGGTCGGCGGCGCCAATCAGGCCGCGCATCACCGCCAGGCGATAGACTATCTGGGCGTAGTGCTCAATATCCAGAGAAGTGGGACAGGTAGATATCAGGTGGCTCAGGTAGGCGGCACCCCCGCATGACTCCAGCTTGTCCTGACGCGCCAGCTCCTGCGCCACCGTTATCTGGTTTATGGCTTCACTGCGCTCGTAAAGCGAGAGGCAGGCCCGGTACAGCCACTTCGCCTGCTCATGATAGAAGTCCGGCGGCTGAAGAAAGGTGGCGATGCGATAGATGGCCGTGCCATCTATCAGCAGCGAGCCGATTACCGCTTCCTCGGCGTCAAGGTCATGCGGCGGTAACTTTTCACCATTCACGCTAGTCCGTCCCCTCTTTCTCCTCCGGTTCCTCTGCCGCCACTTTCTCTTCTGCCTCTTTCCCTTCTGCCTCTTTCCCTTCCTCTATCTTCTCCACCTTGGCTTTACTCTTCTTCCCCTTACTTTCCTTTTTCTCCTCCGGCGCCTCTACCTTCTCCGCTTTGGGCTTGCTCTCTTTCTTCTTCTTGCTTTCCTTTTTCTCCTTACCCTCGCCCTTCTTCGCCTCTTCCATCACGGTAAGTTTTATCCTGGG
>DAOWCR010000129.1 GCA_030639445.1 Dehalococcoidales bacterium | reverse complement strand
GTCGGCTGATTACGCACCGGTGCCCATCTTTAAGACTAGGAAGATGCGCATTTCCTTGATGTTGACGCAGCAGGAGCTCGCCAACCTGGCCGGTGTCGCTCGGGAAGAGGTGGACTCGTTTGAGCGCAACCTGCCGGTGCGGCTGGAGACAAGGAACAAGATACTGAAGGAACTGCTGGGCAGGCGGCCGCCGGGAGCAGTACCCTCTTACTAGTTTCAATACGGAAGGAATAACGATAATGACCGTGGTCAAAGACCTGCTCTGGTTTATGTGTGGGCTGGTGGATATTCTGGCTTACCGTCTTTGCTGGCGATAAGTCCTTTCCACATTGTAAGGTTTCCGATAGAAAGTGCGTGAAACGATTGTTCGTGTCAGGCGCTTTTTTATTGGGCACCCATTTTCCTCCTCGGCGTTCCGTCTTTTGGAATAGGTCCGTCGCCAGCGAGCGGGCGTTATTTCGGCTGGTTGTCCTGGTTCTATTACCATGCGGCGGACATTGACACCCGGTGAACTCAGGTCTTAACATAGACCGGTGCTGCCCGTAAATACGGGGGTATTTTTAAATCTGACAAGGAGGAACCATGGATAAAAAAATTACCGGTAAGGTCCAGACGGTGCTGGGGCCGATTGATGGCGATGAGCTGGGATTCACCCTTCCCCACGAGCATCTTCTTCTCGATTTGTCCGTCCGCTTCAGACTGCTGGACGAGAGCCTGAGCGCCCGGGTGATGTCACGGAAACCGGTCACTCTGGAGATGACGGGCTGGCTCCGTTTTCACCTCTTTGAGAATGTCGATAACCTGATGCTGGACGATGAAGAGACGACCATCAGGGAAGCCTCCCTCTACCGGCGTGCCGGTGGTAAGTCCATGGTGGACGTGACCAACTGGGGGATAGGGCGTGACCCTCAGGCCCTGGCCCGTATTTCCCGCGCCACCGGGCTCAACATCGTCATGGGGACCGGTTACTACACGGTGGACTCCGGCTGCACTGCCGGGCTCAAGGCCAGGAGCGAGGACGAAATTGTGGACGAGATTGTCAGGGACGTGGCGGAAGGCGTCGATGGTATTCGCCCGGGGATAATCGGCGAAATCGGGGCGGACTCGTGGCCGCTTGACCCGGATGAAATAAAGTCGCTGCGGGCCACCGCCCGGGCGCAGCGGGCGACCGGCGCCCCGGTAAACATCCACCCCGGCCGCCTTGAGGAGTCGCCGCTGCAAATCCTGCAGATACTGGACAAGGCCGGCGCGGACCTCAGCCGGGTGGTCATCAGCCACCAGGACCGCACGGCTTACTCCTTTGAGTCCATGCGGCAGATGGCCAGGACCGGGTGTTACCTCGAGTTCGACTGTTTCGGTCTGGAAGGCTATTACCCGCGGCGCTACGGCGTTTTTGACGTCCCCAACGATGCCGGGCGTGTTAACCATATTCTCCGGCTTATTGACCAGGGGCACCTGAACCAGATACTCATCTCCACCGACATGGCGATGAAAGCCAAGCTGGTCACCTACGGCGGCCCCGGCTATGCCCATATCCCCGACAACGTTATCCCCTGGATGCGGGCCAAGGGTATGACCGGGGAGGTGATAAATACCATCACCATAGATAACCCGAAGCGAATGCTGACCTTTGTTTCCCCCGGGTAGCCCGGATAAAAAGCATAAGCATGGTCTTGACAATTATATGAAGAGGAGTATAATTTAGCTCACCTGATATAAAAGAATCTTAAAATAGCATGGCGGACTGAAGGGATGTGGTGATGAAATAGGACGCTGGTAACCGTTAACTAATATGGCGGTAGCTGGTGCCCTTTTTGATTATATAAATAGTAATGATTAAAGGAGGTAAGTAAAATGGCCGAAGAAAAGATTGCCGGTCTCATGCGTGACTTTGTGAAGACGATGGCGACAGGGGACGTGGAGAAAACGCTTTCCTATTTTACGGAAGACGGGGTGTGGGTTAACCCCAACGGCACGTTTAGAGGTAAGGATGAGCTGCGGCGCGTCCTGACCGGGATGGCACAGATGATGCGGGATATGAGTATTACCGAATGCGGCAATGGTATCATCGTGCAGGGGAATAAGGCCTTTTTTGAGCACGTCATTGCCGCTACGGTGGAAGGCCAGAGGGCCGAAGTGCTGGCCATCTGCGCCTACGAGTTCCGCGGCGATAAAATCAAGGAAACCAGGACGGCTTTTGACCGGCTGTCGCTGGCTAAACAGGCGGCCAAGGGATGGCTGCCCAAAAAGCTGGTGAACTCTATCGTAAAGCAGGCGGAAAAAGGACTGCGTTAGCGCTTTCCTGGCCTTGGTGGGAAGTGAAGCGCTCGCTTGTGGCTGCGGGTGGAACGAGTGTATCTATCCGTCGTAGCCCAAAAAAATTGGAGGCGACGACCGGATTCGAACCGGTGAATAGGGGTTTTGCAGACCCCCGCCTTATCCACTTGGCTACGTCGCCTCAATCTCACCCACGAAAATCAAAGGTTTTCCTGGGAACCCACTCTATATTGGAGCGGAAGACGAGATTCGAACTCGTGACCCTCTCCTTGGCAAGGAGATGCTCTACCGCTGAGCCACTTCCGCCTTATTTTTGGTGCCGAGGAGGAGATTTGAACTCCTACGAGCTTACGCTCACCACCCCCTCAAGATGGCGTGTCTACCGATTCCACCACCTCGGCATCTGTCATCTCCTTC
>DAOWCR010000041.1 GCA_030639445.1 Dehalococcoidales bacterium | reverse complement strand
GAATCTTAGAGGAACGAAGCCTCTCTGACATATAACTCTTTCTTCTCCTCTTTATGGGAGACTAACTAATGGGAGAATCAAAGAGAGGCGAAGCCTCTCTTACAGATTATTCCCCCTCTCCTTAATTCAAGGAGAGGGGGTCAGGGGGTGAGGTCACCAAAAAAACTTAAAGGGGGATGGAGTTACTATACGGAAAATTAGAAGTGGTGAGGTCAAGAAATAATCTTTTGGCTGATATTGATTTGTGCCAATCAGAGGGGTATAATTTCAACACAGCCGGATAGTCTTAGCTTGAATTAATTAACGGAGGAGGGAGTCAAATGCCTGAGGAAGAAGTTGGTAAAGTAGGTGACTTCTTTGCCCATCCCGTGGTGGCCGGAATTGAGTTGACCAAGGCGCTGAAAGTGGGCGACACCATCCACATTAAGGGGCACACCACCGACCTGGAGCTTACCATTGGCTCGATGCAGATTGACAACGTGAACGTCAATGAAGCCAAGGCGGGGGATTCCATCGGCATCAAGGTCGGCGACCGGGTAAGGCACGGGGACACAGTCTACAAAGTTACCGATTGAGTCAAACAGCAGTAAAGACGCTTTATGAAATCAGTCCGTCTCTTGAGCGCCAGCGTGGTCTTAGTGATTGACCAGAGGCCAATCTAGCCGATAGTCTTGACCAGGTTGGCCATTTCGATAGCGCTTACCGCGGCGGCAAAGCCTTTATTACCGGCTTTGGTTCCCGACCGTTCCACCGCCTGCTCCAGGGTATCCGTGGTGATGACGCCGTTTATCACCGGCAGGCCGGTATCCAGGCCTACTTTGGCGATTCCCTTGGTGACCTCGGCGGCGATGTACTCAAAGTGAGGTGTGCCGCCGCGGATTACCACCGCCAGGCAGATAATCGCGTCATACTTCTGGGACCGGGCTAATTTCTGAGCAATGAGCGGAATCTCAAACGAGCCCGGTGTCCAGGCAACTTCAATATCTTCTTCTTTGACTCCGTGGCGGAGCAGAGCGTCCTGGGCCCCTTCCAGCAGTTTGCCGGTGAAGAACTCGTTGAAGCGGGAGACAACCAGCCCGAACTTTAATCCTTCCCCAATCAGTTTGCCTTCAAAGCGCTTGCTCATTATTCTCTCCTTAGTCCTTATTTTATCGTCCCCTAGTTTTCGGTGGTCCCGGGGACTTTCAAGGTATGCCCTAATTTTCTCTGCTTGGTCTCCAGGTAGCGGGAATTATACGGGTTGGGCGTGGTGATAATCGGCACCGTTTCCACCACCTTCAGCCCGTAACTCTCCAGACCGATTACCTTTTTGGGATTGTTGGTGAGCAGGCGGATTTCGTGCAGGCCCAGCTCGGCCAGGATTTGGGCGCCGATGCCGTAGTCCCGCAGGTCCGCCCCGAAGCCTAAAGACAGGTTGGCCTCCACGGTATCCAGCCCTTTGTCCTGGAGGGCATAAGCCCGAATTTTGTTGTGGATGCCGATGCCCCGCCCCTCCTGTCTCATATAGAGCAGGACACCCCGCCCCTCCTCGGCGATGCTTTTCATCGCCATGGTAATCTGGTCGCCGCAATCGCAGCGCAGGCTGCCAAAAACTTCGCCGGTAAGGCACTGGCTGTGGACCCGGACCAGGACCGGTTCCTCGGTGGCGATATCCCCCATTACCAGGGCCAGATGTTCGTCCGGGTCAGTGTCACTTTTATAAGCAATGGCGGCAAATTCCCCGTAGACCGTGGGCAGCCTGGCCTCGGCTACCCGGTGCACCAACCTTTCGTGGCGGTGGCGGTAGGCGATAAGGTCAGTTACGGTCACTATCTTAATCCCGAACTGCTCCGCCATTGTTTTGAGCTGGGGCAAGCGCGCCATAGCGCCGTCTTCGTGTAAAATCTCACAGATAACCCCGGCCGGATAAAGACCGGCCAGTCTGGCCAGGTCCACGATGGCCTCGGTATGTCCCGCCCGCGCCAGGACACCGCCTTCCCTGGCCCGCAGTGGGAACATATGTCCCGGCTGAACCAAGTCCTCGGGTCTGGTCACCGGGTCAACCACCGCCCTTATCGTTTCGGCCCGGTCGGCGGCGGAAATGCCGGTGCTTACCCGGTGTTTCGCTTCAATGGATACGGTGAAGGCGGTGGCAAATCTTGAGGTATTGTTCTGCACCATCAGGGGAATCTTCAGTTCGTCCAGGCGCTGACCGTTGATGGGCAGGCAAATAAGCCCCCGGCCGTGCCTGGCCATAAAGTTAATCGCTTCGGCGGTAACCTTCTCCGCCGCCATGGCCAGGTCGCCTTCGTTCTCCCGGTCTTCATCATCGACGATAATGATGCACTTACCGGCTTTGATGTCTTTAATGGCTTCTTGAATACTGGCGAGAGTCATGTCTACCTCTTCTCCCGAAGGAGTTAACCGACCGGGAAACCGTGCGCCTGTAAAAAATCGGCGGTGATACCGGGGCGGTGGGTCTGGCCCAGTTGTGCCACGTATTTGGCCGTGATATCCACTTCCAGGTTTACCGGGTCGCCCACCTGTTGGCGGCCCAGCGTGGTGTGCTTCCGGGTATAATCCACCACCGATACCCGGAATGAGCCATTATCTTTATCGGTAATGGTGAGGCTAACCCCGTCCACGGCGATAAACCCTTTCGGCGCGGTAAAGCGCATCACTTCCGGAGGAGCTTCAAAGCCAATGAGCATGGTCCCGCCGTCCCACGTGACCGAGGCCACTTTCCCGGTATCGTCCACGTGTCCCTGGACCAGGTGGCCGCCCAGCCGTCCCCCCAGGACTACCGGCCGTTCCAGGTTAACACTGTCCCCGGGGTGGAACCGACCGAGGTTAGTCCGCGCCAGTGTCTCCGGCATAACATCAACGGAAAAAGAACTGGCATTGAAGGTAGTTACCGTCAGGCAGGCACCGTTGACGGCAATGCTGTCGCCGGGCTTGATGCCGGGCATGATATCGCGGGCGGTAATAGTGAGACTGCCCGCCGCCGCCGCATTAACTTTCCCTATCTCTTCAATAATCCCGGTAAACATGCCAGTTCCTTAACATAACAGCCCAGATTACTGCTATTCTAGCACCTCTTTCCCCGGAAGTGCAATATTTAGGAGATTTTTAGGAAACCTATCCCCCTCTCCTTTTAAGGAGAGGGGGATAGAGGGGGTGAGGTTAAAAAACAACCTCGTTGCTATTCAATACTATACGCCACCAGGACCGAGAGGCGGATTTCCGTTTCCCCCGGGCTGATTGATGTGGGCGGGGCCGCCGGCATCGGTGCCGGTACTGGTGCTTGAAGGAAAACCTCACGTCCCGTAGACATGAGACCACCGCTCTCGCTGACATAGGTCAACTCGCCTAATTTCACGTCACCCAGGTCGGCCAGCTGCTTGGCTTTGGCTTCGGCATCAGCCATGGCTTTCTCCCGGGCTTCTGCCAGGTAGGGGGAGGTGTCTTCCACGGTGAAGCTGACGCTGTTGATTCTGATAAAGTCACCTCCGGCCGCGGCGGCGGCATCAATGATAGCGGCGGTGTCTGCTATTTTCCTGACCTTGGCGGTTACCATATTGGTCACCCGGTAGCCGACGAGCACTTCCTGTCCTTTCTCTTCGGACCACCTTCTGATCGGGTAGATGCTGAACTGCCGGGTCTGAATGTCTTTCTTGTCAATGCCGTAGTTAGCCAGCTCGGCGATTACCGCCGCCATGGCGGTGGCCGCCTGGCTCTGGGAATCAGCCACGGTGGTGTATTGGGCCTCAACCCCCAGGTTCAGGATGGCGATGTCCGGGACAACACTGACCTTCCCTTCTCCGCTAACCCAGATGCCGGTATTTTGCTGGCTGAACAGCAGGCTGGCGCTCACCGACGGTGCTTTAACCGTGGACGGCGGGGCGATACTTTCACAGACAACAGTGCCGGTGGCTATGACCACCAGAGTCAAAACAGTCGCCAGTAACAATTTCCATCTCATGCTGACTACCTCCGGGTATTAATTCTGACAATGTGGTTATGGAAAAGTATAGCCAGTACGCCGGGCAAAATCAAACTGGCTGGTCGCGCTTTACCGTGCCGTCGTCGTGGAAGAGGAACTTCTTGGCCCACAGGGACACATAGACCAGCCCAATCAGCATGGGCACCTCGACGAGCGGGCCGACCACGGTAGCCAGCGCCTGCCCCGAGTTTATACCGAAGGTGCCCACCGCCACCGCTATAGCCAGCTCAAAGTTGTTGCTGGCGGCGGTGAAGGAGATGGTGGCCGTCTGGGGATAGACGAATTTGAGCGCCCAGGAAAGGAGGTAGGCGACTCCGAACATCAGGATAAAGTAAGCCAGTAGCGGCACGGCGATACGGAGCACGTCCATCGGCAGACTGACGATATATTCACCCTTCATGGAAAACATGACGAAGATGGTGAACAGCAGCCCGACCATGGCCGTGGGGCCCAGCCTGGGGGCGAAAACTTCCTCAAACCACGGCCGGCCTTTACGCCAGATAACGGTGAAGCGGGTGATAATACCGGCCACCAGCGGAATGCCCAGGAATATCAAGACGCTTTTGGCGATGTCCCACATGGATACCCGCACGACGGTGACTTCACTTCCCGAAACCCAGGAAGAAGCGATGGTGATATAGAAGTAGGCCAGCACCGAGTAGAAGAGCATCTGAAAAATGGAGTTCAGGGCGACCAGCACCGCGCAGTAATCGTTGTCGCCGCCCGCCAGCAGGTTCCAGATGAGCACCATGGCAATGCAGCGCGCCAGTCCGGTGATAATCAGTCCCTCCCGGTATTCTGGCAGGTCGGCGAGGAAGAGCCAGGCCAGCCCGAACATGATGACCGGGCCGATGAGCCAGTTCAGGATGATGGAGACGCCAAACATCTTCCAGGCGGTGGCCACCTGGGACAGTTCCTCGTACTTCACCTTGGTCAGCACCGGGTACATCATCCAGAGGAGGCCGATGGCGATGGGCAGGGAGACGGTATCTATCCTGAGAATGTCGAATATGGAGGCAATCTCGGGAAAGACATAGCCCAGGCCCACTCCCAGGGCCATGGTCAGGAAAATCCAGACCGGCAGGAAGCGGTCCAGCCTGGAAAGTCGGCCGACGACGGGATTTGGTGCTTGATTATTCATCAGTTTTTCTTCATTTGCTTCTGCCGGCAACCGGGGCCTATCCGTTTGGTGTGCTTTAGCCTTTCTTTGTCTTTTTTCAATATCTCGTTGCGGAGAGGGGAATCCATGAGTAGCTTGGCCAGCGAGGTGGTGTAGTGATTTGCCGATTGCCAGTCCATAGAATAGACCATCCATAGCCCATCTCGTTTTGCCTTTAAGAAACCGGCATCCTGAAGGATGCCGAGGTTGCGGGAAGCCCGTGACTGGGATATGTCCAGGGCCTGCATAACCTCACAGACACAGCAATCTCTCTCCAGGAGCAGGTTGATAATTCTGATCCTGGTCTCATCGGAAAGAGACTTCGTTACTTGAATCAAATCACGCATTATTTGCTTCTGGACCAAAGTATAAGTTTATATGCACATATCCGCATATAAATTACACCTTTTTTTGAGATGTGTCAAGTTGTAAGAATGAAAAGTATTCTGCTCGGTGGGGTGTACCGGACCTTATTTGTCGGCTCGCTTGTACTTTAACAGTAGCCCTCCGAGCAGCGTCCAAAAGACCCCTATTGACCCGATGGAGGTTACCGTGATTCCTTCAGCCGTGGGCATTACCTGTACCCACGTGAATACCAGAGTGGCTATTCCCCCGATACCGAATAATACCCCCAAAATTTTGCTTAAACTTAACTCTCTGCTCATCGTAATCTCCTTTCTCTACTAATAATATTGGGCCAGGGATAAACGAGTCATAAATATTCATGGGTGATTGGTAAACATTTACTAAACATATATCACCAAGGTTGAGGCCACGGCTAAAATCGTAACTTCCTGTCTCACGCTCAGGGGTTTGTCGCTATTTCCGGATAGTCCGTAACCGGTAAGACAGCTACGCGGTGAAATGCTATAATTAAACAATGGACATTCTGGCCGAGCTTAACCCCGCGCAGCGAGAAGCCGTCGAGGCGATTAGCGGGCCGGTGCTGATTCTGGCCGGGCCGGGCAGCGGCAAGACCAGGGTCATCACCCACCGGGTAGCCTATCTGATTAAGGTCTGCGGGGTCAGTCCCCGCCACATTATGGCGGTTACCTTCACCAACAAAGCCGCCCGGGAGATGGTGGAGAGGCTGCACCGGCTGGCCCGCGGCGCGGTCGGGGAGCTGACCATCGGCACCTTCCACGCCATCTGCGCCCGTATCCTGCGCCGGGACGGTAAAGCCATTGGCGTTGATTCCGGGTTTGTCATCTACGATGACGATGACCAGATAAGCCTGATTAAGCGGAGTCTTCAGGGGGTCGGTCTCGACCCCAAGCAGTATGCTCCCCGGGCAATACAGTCGGCCATTACCGCCGCCAAGAGCCGCTTGTGGACCCCAGCCGACTATCTCCAGCATACCCACAGCTATTTCGAAGAAGTGGCCCAGCGCGTCTACGAGCGCTACCAGCAGATGCTTACCGAGAGCAACGCCCTGGACTTTGACGATTTGCTGATGAAGGCGGTGCAGTTGTTCCGGCAGAGCCCCGAGGTATTATCCCGATACCAGTCGCGCTACCGGCACCTCCAGGTGGACGAGTTCCAGGACACCAACCTGATGCAGTACGAGCTGGTGAAGCTGCTCGCCGGAAAGTACCGCAATATCTGCGTGGTCGGCGACCCCGACCAGTCGATTTACGCCTGGCGGTTCGCCGACCTGCGCAATATCCTTAACTTTGAGAAGGACTATCCCGAGGCCAAGATAATCCTGCTGGAGCAGAACTACCGCTCGACCGGGATGATTCTGGAGGCGGCCAGCCATATCATTTCCGCCAACCAGCAGCGCAAGCCCAAAGACCTGTGGACCGAGAACGAACCGGGGGTGCCCGTGGCCGTTATTGAGACCTATACCGAGCAGGAGGAAGCCCAGTTCGTGGTGAACGAGGTGGAGCAGCTGGTGAGTCGGGGAGAGGTCAGGCGGGGCGACTGCGCCATAATGTACCGCACCAATGCGCAGTCGAGAATCATCGAGGAGACCTTTCTCCGTTACGGAGTGCCCTATAAACTGGTCGCCGGCACCCGTTTCTACGAGCGGCGGGAGGTCAAGGATGTTCTGGCCTACCTCCGTCTCATCCAGAACCCCGGCGACAGTGTCAGCCTGCGGCGCATCATCAATATCCCCCCGCGCGGCATCGGGCAGCGGACGCTGGACGAACTGGCGCAGTGGGCCAGTTCCCGGGGAGTCCCGGAATACCAGGCACTGCCGATGCTCGTCGGGCAGGAGGGGGAAGACGTTGCGCCTCAGTCGCCCTTCCGCTCTCACATTACCCGTTCGTTAACCGGCTTTGTGAAAATGATGGAGGGGTTTATGGCCCGCCGCCGGGAGCTGGACCTGGTTGATTTGTTCGACCTGGTAGTGGCCAGCTCCGGCTACCGGGAATACATCCTGGGTGAGGTGGGTGGGGAGGAGCGCTGGGAGAATGTCCTGGAGCTGCGCACCGTCGCCCGGGAATACCGCGACCTGAGCCCGGACGAAGGCCTGACCGCTTTTCTGGAGGGGGCGGCCCTGGTATCGGATATTGACGGCTATGAGGAAGGCGCGGACATGGCAACCCTGATTACCCTGCACCAGGCCAAGGGGCTGGAGTTCCCGGCGGTGTTCATCGTCGGCATGGAGGAAGGCGTCCTGCCCCATTTCCGGTCGTTTGACGACCCGGACCAGATGGAAGAAGAGAGGCGACTGTGCTACGTCGGGGTGACCCGGGCCAAGCAGCGGGTCTATCTGGTGCGGGCCTTTCGCCGCAGCCTGATGGGGAGCAGCCGGGTGAATAGCCCGTCGCGTTTTCTGCGGGACATACCGTCGCACCTGGTTACCGGTGGCGACCTGTGGGCAGGAGAGGACCGCCGGGTAGCCGACGCGGTGTATGCCTGGAACCGGGCCCCGGCGGAGGTAACGGCGGTTCCCGAACTGAAGGCGGGCGACCACGTCCGGCATGCCCAGTTTGGCGACGGCGTGGTGGTGAGCTGCCGGCCGGTGAAGGATGACGCCGAGGCGGTGGTGGCTTTTGACGGGGCGGGGGTGAAAAAGCTCCTGTTAAGCTTCGCCAGGCTGGAGAAGGTGGAATAAAATTTTATTTAAAAACTATTGACATTTTACACGAAACCGTGTAAAATTCAGGTAAATATTATTATGAGTAAGAGTGGAATCAGGCAGGAAGCAGCGGTCAGGATTTGTCTGAAATGCGGTACGCGCAGCCCGGCCGAAGCTGAGTTTTGTCGGCGGTGCGGCGAGAAGCTGCGGGCAGCCAAAGTGAGCGGTAAAAGGGAGAAAAAGAGCCTGAGGCTTGGCCCTGTGGGCGGGCAGGAAGTCTCGAAAATGTCCAGTCAAAATGACGCGGACTTCGCCGTTAATCGAATTTACTGCGGCGACTGCCGGGAAATCATGCGGCAGATGCCGGGGGAAAGTGTCGACCTGATAGTGACCTCGCCGCCCTATAACTTCGGCCTGGACGAGTATGATAATCATAGCGATACCCGGAGCTGGCCGGAGTATTTTGCCACTCTGGCCCAGGTGTGGTATCAGTCCTACCGGGTGCTGAAATGGGGCGGGCGTCTCTGCGTGGTGGTCCAGCCGCTGTTCTCCGACTATATGCCGACGCACCACATTATCTCGCAGCAGCTCCGGGAACTGGGCTTCCTGTTCAAGGCGGAGATAATGTGGGAAAAGCACAACTACAACTGCAAGTATACCGCCTGGGGCAGCTGGAAAAAGCCGAGCATGCCCTATCTGAAATACACCTGGGAGTTCATCGAGGTCTTCTGCAAGGGCGACTATAAAAAGGACGGCCGGGCGGCCGACGCGGACAT
>DAOWCR010000054.1 GCA_030639445.1 Dehalococcoidales bacterium | reverse complement strand
ACTTCCTGCGAAGGGACGTCCATGGTTACCACGCGCAGGTCTACCTTCACCATCCGGTCAATAAAAGGGATAATGAGAAATAAACCGGGGCCTCTCTGTCCCACCAGCCGTCCCAGGCGAAAGAGCACTCCTCTCTCGTACTCGGGCACAATCTTGATGGCCATGGGCAGGATTATGAGCACTACTAAAATAATAACGCCGATAAGAATGTACATCTATTTACCTCCTTTATTATTCTTTTTTGATAACCCGTAGTTTCAAACCTTCGACCTTGGTGATAATCACCTCCTCCCCTGGTTCTATCCGGCTTTTATCTGATATGGCTACCCAGCGTTCACCCTGGATAAGAATGGTGCCTTTGGGGTCCATGACGGTGACGGTTTCCGCCGTCTTGCCGATAAGTTCTTCCTTACCGGCGGCTACCTGCTGCCGGTGGGCTCGGATTCCGTAAAGAATGGCGATGGCCACGAAAGCGACGATCACGAGGGCGGCGATAATAATCGTCCAGGGGCTTACGTAAAACCAGTTCGGGTTTATCTGAAACAACGGAGACCTCCCGCCATAATTGAATCCATTTATTTACCTCCTTTATTTATTGTTTCTTGATTACCTGCAGGGTCAGGCCGTCAATCCCGGTGATAGTCACTTCCTCTCCGGGCTCTATGGGTCCTTCATCTGAGATGGCCGCCCAGCGTTCCCCTTTGAAAAAAATGGTGCCCTCGGGGTCAAGGGCTACCTTGACCACGGCCCTCTTGCCGATTAGCTCTTCTCGGCCCGTGCTGGCCTGCTGGCGGTGGGCGTGGATAGCGCGGTTGACCACGAAAGCAAACAGGGAAGCAATCACAATGGTGACGGTGGCAATCAGCCAGGGGTCTACTCTAAACACCGGCGAGGCGCCCTGAAACAGAATCAGGGAGCCCATGACCAGCGCCGTGACACCCCCGGCGGTAAAGATACCAAAGGTGGTGGTAAGTACCTCGCCGATGAAGAAGCCGAAAGCTAAAACGATGAGTAGAACTCCGGCAATGTTTACCGGCAGCTGGCCCAGCGAGTAGAAAGCCAGTATGCCGCAGATAGCGCCGAGCACTCCGGGGAAAATAAGCCCGGGATTGAAAATTTCTATCATGATACCCAGTGAGGCCAGGCTTAACAGGATAAAAGCAATATTGGGGTCGGCAATGGCATACAGGAACCTCTCAATTGCTTTCATGGCGACTGTTTTAACCGGTGACCCCTGGGTATTCAGGGTAACCACGCTGCCGTCGAGCATGGTCACCTGATGGCCGTCAAGCTGGGCAATGAGGACTTCCAGGTTGGGGGCCAGCATATCAACGATATTAAGCTCCAGGGCCTCCTGTGACGTGGCCGAAACGCCTTCTCTGACCGCTTTTTCCGCCCAGTCGGCGTTGCGCCCGTGAGACTCGGCGATGTCTCTGATATAAGCGAGGGCGTCATTGATAATCTTGGCCTTCATCTCGTCGGACATCTGGGCTTCACCACCCTCACCCATCGCTACCGGGGTGGCGGCGCCGATGGCGGTATTCGGGGCCATAGCGGCCACATGCGCCGACAGTGTGATATACGCTCCGGCCGAGGCGGCGCGGGCTCCGGCGGGGGAGACATAGACCACCACCGGAATGGGCGAATTGGTAATCGTCTGTATGATGTCGCGCATGGCCGTGTCCAGACCGCCGGGCGTGTCCATCTGGATGATGACCGCCTGGGCGCCGTCGGCTTCGGCCTGGTCAATGCCGCGACTGATATAATCAACCAGCACCGGGTTGATGGTGCCCTTGACGATCAGGACATCAATCCTGGGGTTTACCTCCTGGGCCTCAACGGCAATAGAGGCCGCCAGCAGTAAACCTATCAGTATCAGCGGTATGCGGAAAAATCGTATCATAAGCGATTATAAAAACCTCGCAGTTAAAGTAAGTATATCGTTACCGCATCCATAATGCAAGTAAAGCAGCTTTTGTTACCTGTCGGTTCCCTTTAGACTTTACTTGAAAACCTCGTCCTTTTTTAGTTATTTATAAGGTAACCTCACCCCCTGACCCCCTCTCCTTATTTAAGGAGAGGGGGAAAATATTAGGAAGAGGGGCGTCAGCCCCTCTTAGACACTCCACACTATTAAATCAGAGCAGGGAGAGCTAAAATACCCCCACATTAACACACAATGAAGTGCTGCTATATTCCCTGACGGGGAAGCGGCTGGAGGAACAGGCTTAGAAATAGCTTCCCGGAGGAGCTTAATTTGAGTAGCTGTGCCTGTTTGGTGTAAAATTTAGCAACACTGAGAAAAGGTGAAGCATGAGAGTCCAGAGATGTAAAGGGACCCGGGATTTGTCTCCGGAAGAGATGGTGAGGTTTCGCCTGATTGAAGGGGTCTTTCGAGAGTGCTGCCTCAACTGGGGATACCGGGAGGTAAAGACACCGACCATTGAATACCTGCACCTGTTTACCTCGGCGGGCACGCTTACCCCCAGCATGCTGGGCAAGGTGTATTCTTTCCTTGACTGGGACGGCTGGAGCGGTGAGCGGGTGGTCTTGAGGCCGGACGGCACCATTCCCATTGCCCGACTTTATATTGATACGGCCGGCAAGAAAGACCTGTCCCGGCTCTTCTACGTGACCAACACCTTCATTTTTGAAGAGACGGGGAGAAAGACGAGGGAAAGGTGGCAGTGCGGCACCGAGCTTATCGGGGTGGGGTCTCCCCGGGCTGACGCCGAACTGATATCACTGGCCCTGGAAGTCCTGAAAAAGTTAAAGCTGGACGGGGTAAAGCTGAGGCTATCTCACGCCGGCTTAATCAAGGCACTCCTGGTAAAGCTCGGGCTGAGCCCGGAAGAGCAGAGCCAGATATTTGACCAGATTCTGGACGGCAACGGGGAAGCGCTGGCCCGGATAAAATCGGAGAAACCGGAGCTGGAAAATATTATCTTCCCGCTGTTGAGCCTGAAAGGGAAGTCCTCCGGTTTCCTGAAAAACCTGAAAGCGCTGTCGGCCCGGAGTTTACCCGAGATGGGGCCCTGCCTGGATAACCTTATAGATATCGTGGACATCCTGGAAGCCCTGGGAGATAAATACCAGATTGACATCGCTTCCGGCGCGGGTTTTGAATACTATACCGGCGTGATATTTCAGCTCTTTATCGGTAAAGAGAAGATAGGCGGTGGCGGGAGATATGACGCCCTGATTCCGGCGATGGGCGGCGGCAATGTTCCCGCCTCCGGTTTTGCGCTCTATATTGACCGCCTGATGAATTCGGTGAAGCCGGAAATACTGGCCGGTTCCCCGGCGCAGAGGATTCTGGTGACGGCCGAAGCAGAGGTATTGAAGGAAGCCTTTGACACCGCCGGCCGTCTGCGGGCAGCCGGCTATGTCGTCGAGATTAGCCTGGGTGACCGGGCACCGGCGGGCCTGAGATGGACGCTTGACATCCGAAACCGGGCACCTTGCTTTGTCCTGCGGGATAAAGTTAAGTCCGCTAAGGTTGAAGCACGGTCGGTCGGGGAGGTTATCGCGTTCTTGGAGGATGAAAGTGCCCGTAAAGATAGCCTTGCCTAAGGGACGGCTGCTGGACCGGACCGCCGCCTTGCTCCGGCTGGCGGAATGGGGCCTGGACGGCTACCACGAGGAGGCGCGCTTCTATCATATCCGGTCCCGGAAATTTCCCACCCTGACCGCCAGGGTTTTCCACGAGAAAGATATTCCCATCCAGGTGGCGGTGGGTAACTACGACCTGGGGATTTGCGGGCTGGACTGGGTCGAGGAACTCCTGGCCAAATACTCAAGCAGCGCCCTGGTGAAAATAAAAGGTCTGGGATACGCTCCGGGCAGCCTGTATGTCGTGACCGGCCGTCTCGAAGAGATAACGACTGTCGCGGAGATAAAAGACAAAAAAGGTGTTATCCGTATTGCCAGCGAGTATCCCAACCTGGCGGAGTCTTTTGCCCTGAAAAACCGGCTGGGCCGGTTCAGTGTCTTTCCCGTGTGGGGTGGGGCCGAGGTCTATCCGCCGGAAAACGCGGAGCTGGCTTTAATCCGCGGTCAGACCGAAGCGGAGTTTGCCTCGCATAACCTGGTACCGGTGAGCAAAGTGCTTGACTTCGGCGCTTTTCTGATTGCCAACCGTCACAGCTGGGAATCGAAAAGCCTGGCTAAAGTGGTGGCTTCTATTTGCGATAGTTGCCATAAACTTCCGCCGGATGAAGAAATTTCATCCACTAAAGAAGAGACAGTATCGAAAGTTTCCACTCAATATCCTGAGGCCACTGACGGAGCCGTCCGTTTAGCCCTGCCCGATGGTCATCAGCAAACGCCGGTGCTTCAGTTACTGGACAGGGCCGGCATTAAGATTGACGATTACCCGTCCGAGACCGGGAACCGGCGGCCGGTGATTGGCCTGGACGGGGTGGTGGTCAAGGTCATCAGGCCCCAGGATATGCCGTGGCAGGTAGCTAACGGGAATTGTGACCTGGCCGTTACCGGTGAAGACTGGCTCAGGGAGCATCTCTATCAGTTCCCGTCCAGTCCGGTGAAGGAGCTGCTGAAGCTGGAGTTCGGGAAAGTGAGGATAGTCGCCGTCGTCAGCCAGGCGCTGCCGGTAGCCGATGTCTACGGCCTGAGACAGTTCGGCGCGGCACGCTCGGAGCCGGTCAGGGTGGCTTCGGAGTATGTCAATATCGCCGATAAGTTTGCCCGGGAGAACCACCTCGGTCATTACCGCGTGGTGCCTACCTGGGGGGCCACGGAGGCCTTTTTACCGGAGGACGCCGACCTGTTAATTGAGAATACCCAGACCGGTAAGACCATCGCGGAGCATAACCTTAAAATCATTGATACCCTGTTTGAATCGACCGGCTGTCTCATTGGCGGTAAGAGTATAGATTTTAGCACCGGCAAAGGGAAAAAGATAGAGGCTATCAT
This sequence comes from Dehalococcoidales bacterium, assembly GCA_030639445.1. Classification (GTDB taxonomy): domain Bacteria; phylum Chloroflexota; class Dehalococcoidia; order Dehalococcoidales; family RBG-16-60-22. The sequence goes on along the minus strand of DAOWCR010000054.1, from coordinate 2,524 downwards.
TGAGACCCTGCGTAGTGCGGTGGAGGGCACGTAATTGAAAATTATTGAAGGTTTTTCGGAAGCAAAAGCGGCACTGTCAAGACGCATCCCGGTCGAATCTTATCCGGTTTCACCAGCCATGAAACAGGGACTGCAGAAAATGTTCGGCACCGATGACCCGGAGCCGGCGGTCCGGCAGATTATAAACGAGGTGAAGGAGAGGGGAGATGCCGCCCTTTTTGCCCTGACGGAGAAGATTGACGGCCTAAAGCTGGCTTCACTTGAGGTAGCGAAAAAGCAGATAACCGGGGCGTCACGGGCAGTGGCCGAAGAACTGATGTCGGCGCTCAGACTGGCCGCCGGGCGAATCGAATCCTTCCACCGCGCCCAGAAGGCTAATATCTGGCGTGAAGTGACCGGGACTGATTGCGGACAGTTGATACGCCCGCTGGAGCGCGTTGGCATCTACGTTCCCGGCGGTACCGCCGCCTACCCGTCGACGGTGTTGATGACTGTCATACCGGCCCGAATCGCCGGTGTCCGGGAGATTATCCTGGCGACGCCGCCGGGGCCGGATGGCACGGTGCCGCCGGCGACACTGGCGGCGGCTGGAATTGCCGGGGTTGACCGCGTTTTCCGTATCGGCGGCGCCCAGGCCATCGCCGCCCTGGCCTACGGCACCGAATCGGTGCCCAAGGTGGACAAGATTTGCGGTCCGGGTAATATCTTCGTGGTCCTGGCCAAAAAGCTGGTGTACGGAGTCGTTGATATTGACGGCCTGCCGGGGCCGAGTGAGATAATGATTATCGCCGATGACACGGCTGACCCCGGGTACTGTGCCGCCGACCTTTTGGCCCAGGCCGAGCATGACCCCCTGGCCTCGGTTAGCCTGGTAACCGATTCCATGTCGCTGGCTGGTGAAGTCATTCGGGAGATGGCGCAGCAGTTAACGGGGCTGTCACGCCGGGCTATCATTGCCGGGCCGCTGGATAGGGGCATAATCGCGGTAGTTAACAGCATTGACGAGGCGATAGACCTGGCTAACCTTTACGCTCCGGAGCACCTCGGCCTGATGGTGGCCAATGCCGCCGCTTATATTGCTAAAATCCGTAACGCCGGGTGCGTCTTTATGGGTGAGGACTCGTCGGTTGTCCTGGGCGATTATGTCGTCGGGCCGAGCCACGTGCTGCCCACCGGGGGCACCGCCCGCTTTGGCTCACCGCTTAACATAACAGATTTTATTAAATTTATCAACACGGTGGCCGTGGGTAAGGACAGCTTGAAAGAGATGGGGCCGGCCGCCGCCGTCATAGCCGAGGCGGAAGGGCTTGACGCCCATGCCCGGGCGGTGAAAAAACGACTGGATAAGGGCTAAGGCGAGGGATTTTTCGGAAAATAAGGAGGGCAGGATGAGTAAAGAACAGAAAAGCGGGACAACAGGCAATGCCTTGCCGGAGTTGATTGATAAGCTGGACGTTGATGCCGTCGGTATTGCGAGTATTGCCGACTGGAAGGGGACGAAGCTTGGGGAAACGGCCGGGAAACTGCTGCCTCAGGCGCGTTCGGTGGTGGTGCTGGCGATGGAGGTCTATTCGGAGATTCTCGACCTGGCGTCAACGGGAAGGACGATGGGCGCCGCTTCCCTGAACGACTTGCTTGACCGTAGCAGTGATTTTCTTTCTGGCCGGCTGACCAAGGCGGCGTATGATATCGTCCGGACTTCTCATAGTCTGGGGTGGAAGGCGCTGCCGTTACCGGCGGCCGGCTGTCCGATGGACGCCCGGTTTCTGGAGGCGGTCTTTTCCTACAAGCATGCCGGCCAGGCGGCGGGGCTGGGTAAAATCGGCTGGCACAGCCTGCTGATTACCCCGCGTTTCGGGCCGAGGGTCAGGCTGGCCGTCTGTCTTACCGAGGCGGCGCTGGAGCCGACCAAAACGGATATGACTCTTGACTGTGATAGCTGTGGCCGCTGCCTTGAGGTTTGTCCTGCCGGAGCTCTGGCAAAGCCGGTGGCCGGAGAGCAGTATGCCATAAACAAGTTTGCCTGTTGCTCTTTCCGGAGCGCGGCCGGCGGTTGCCCGGAGTGCCTGCGGGTCTGTCCGGTTGGCGGATAGCACCCGGATTGATTTCTTACCGGCCATCACTTTGAAATAAACTATGAATTGGTGCTAGAATGTGCCATAGCTGTTTTTCTGTCTTGAAGGAGGAGTTAGCCAGTGGGTGACGATGGAATTGATAAACTGATACGACCGGAGCTGGCCAGTTTTGTCGGTTATGCCGCCAGCAAGGCACCGGAAACGTTGGCCGATAAGGTTGAGGTGCCGGTGGAGGACATCATCAAGCTGGATGCCAATGAGAATGTCTACGGCTGCTCTCCCAGGGTGAATGCCGCCCTGCGGGACTCCCCTGACATCAATATCTATCCTGACCCGGACCAGACGGAACTGAGAAAGCAGATCGGTGAGTATACCGGTGTGGGCGCCGAGCACGTGGTGGCCAGTAATGGCAGTGACCAGCTTATCGACCTGATTATCCGCCTGTTTGT
>DAOWCR010000151.1 GCA_030639445.1 Dehalococcoidales bacterium | reverse complement strand
CATTATCCCTTTTATTGACCGGATGGTGAAGGTAGACCTGCGCGTGGTAACCATGGACGTCCCTTCGCAGGAAGTAATCACCAAGGACAATGTTACCGTCAGGGTAAATGCCGTGGTCTATTTCAGAGTGGTCACGCCTGAGGACTCCGTAGTCAAGGTCCTGGACCACATCCGGGCGACCTCTCAGATATCACAGACAACACTGCGGAACGTGCTGGGCCAGTCCGAGCTCGACGAGCTGCTGGCGCAGAGAGAAAAGCTCAACATGATGCTGCAGAAAATAATCGACGAACATACCGACCCGTGGGGAGTCAAGGTCAGCACGGTGGAGATTAAGGAAGTCGAGCTGGCCGAAGAGATGAAGCGCTCCATGGCGGCCCAGGCGGAAGCGGAAAGAGAACGACGAGCTAAAATCATCCATGCCGAGGGTGAGCTTCAGGCCTCGGGAAAGCTGGCCCAGGCAGCCGCCGTTATCGGCAAAGAGCCGACGGCGATACAGCTCCGCTTCCTGTCAACGCTTACCGAGATAGCTTCGGAGAAAAACAGTACCATACTCTTCCCGATACCGATAGAGTTTCTCAAAGCGTTCGCTGCCTTTGGTGAGGGTGCACCGAAGGCTCTCAAATAGCCGGCAGCCAGAAATCAACGTCGCTTAACCCTGAGTGCGGGAAAGGGGGATGTTTGTCTGCTTGCCGGGCGAAGCCAGGCTTCATTCATCGTCACGCAGGCGGACATCCCCGGCGACGATTTGAGTCGAGCTGCCGTCCGGGTGGCGAAGTAAAAGGCTGCCGTCCCGGGCGACTGATTCGGCTATGCCTTCCAGTATAGTTTTGCCTGATTCTACCCGGACCTTCCGTCCCAGTGTCACCAGCCTGGCCCGCCATTCCCGATAAATAGCATCCCCGTCCGGTAAAGCCCGGTACAGTCTCTCCATTTCCGTGAGCAGGGCGCGTACCAGGTCCAAACGTGACACATCTTTGCCCAGTTCGTCGGCAAGACTGGTGGCCGCCGGAAGAATCCCGGGGAAGTCAGCGAGCCGGAAGTTAACATTTATGCCGATGCCGATAATGGCATAAGTCACTCTTTTCCCTCGCCAGTCACTTTCCAACAGAATCCCGCATACCTTTTTGCCATTGACCAGGATATCATTGGGCCATTTCACCTGCGCCTCCAGGGCGGTAACGGCTTCAATACTGCGGGCCGCGGCCAGAGAGGACAGCATGATAAGGCCCGGCAGGCAGGCGGTATCAGGGTGGAGAATCACCGACAACGCGATACTGCCCCTAGGCGATAGCCAGGCGCGCTTGACCCGGCCTTTGCCCGCCGTCTGCTCACCAGCGACGACCACCGTGCCCTCCACGGCTCCCTGCCGCGCCTCCCGCCGGGCGACATTCATGGTGGAAGTCAGCCGGGGATAATAAATGACTCTCTGCCCGACAAAGCGGGTTTTCAAATTATCGGTAATGGCCGCCGATGACAGGTTATCTTTCACCATTCCTCAGTTTCCCTCAGCACAATTTAACGATAGTTAGATAATATACCATAATCTGGAATATTTTTAATGGTGACCTCACCCCCTGACCCCCTCTCCTTTG
>DAOWCR010000069.1 GCA_030639445.1 Dehalococcoidales bacterium | reverse complement strand
TGGCGCCTATCGCCTGCTGGTCCTTTTTCTGCGCCGACTCCTGCGGCTCGTAATGGGTCATGTCGCTGCTGGCCATGATGACGACCTCCCGGTGCAACTCCCGGACGGCCCTGGCGATTTCCCGGCCGATTTCCTTGTAGGCGGCACTGCTTCCGTAGGCCAGGGTGATGGGCACTATCCGAATGTCCGCCCGGAAATACTGCAGGAACGGGAGCTGGACTTCCAGGGAATGCTCATACTGGTGGGCAGTGCTATCTTCCTGCAGGTGGCGGGAAGTGGCCAGAATCCGCTTGCCCAGCTCCGAATCGATGGCGACTTCCCCCAGGGGCGTTTGCCACACCCCTTCCGTCATGATACTCAGGGGTTTTCCCTTTCCGGTGTGGTTGGGGCCGATGATGATAAAAGTGTCTTTGAATTTAATTCGGGAGATAACGGCGCCGGCGACCGGTCCGGAGTAGACATATCCGGCGTGGGGTGAAACCAGCCCGATGACCTCCCGTTTCTCCGCCTCTTCGTCGACCAGCGTTTTTATCATCGCCTTTAGCCGGGAAGCTGACTCGGGATAAAATTGGCCGGCGACCACCGGATTCCTGATCATTTTATTGCTCCTTCGGGTGTCCGGAAATTGAGTTCTGCCCCGCAGTTTTTACACTTTGAACCGTTCAAACCGACCACGCTGGTCTGATAGCCGAACCGCTGCACCACCGGTTGGCCGCAGGAGTAGCAGCTGGTGTTTTCACTCTGGAGACCGGGAACATTGCCCGTGTAGATGAACTTGAGGCCGGCCTTTAGCCCGATTTCATAGGCGCGTTCCAGAGTGGAGACCGGGGTGGGGGGTAAGTGGCCCAGGTGATGGTGGGGATAGAACCGGGTGACATGCCACGGGGTCAGTTCGCCCAGTTCGTCTTTTATCCAGCTGGCGATACCCTCAAGCTGCTGGTCGTCATCGTTCATGGTGGGGATGATGTTGGTAATCACCTCAACGTGCATGTGCCACTTGTCTTTGGCCCGCCGGGCCACCTCAAGTATCCCCCGCCAGTGGGGTATTTTAGCCAGGTCGCGATAAAAGGTGTCGGAGAAGCCCTTGATGTCAACCCGCCAGGCGTCCAGATAGGGCCCGATGGTGTCCAATGCCTCCGGGGTCATGTAGCCGTTGGTGACATAGACGGTGTACAGGTTATTCTCCTTGGCCAGCCGGGCCGAGTCCAGCGTGTACTCAAACCAGATGGTCGGCTCGTTGTATGTCCAGGCAATGCCCTGGCAGTGGTAATGCCTGGCCATTTCTATGGTGGTCTCCGGTTGAACCTCCGAAGAGCCGCGCCACGGCTCACCGGTTCCGGGGCAGGAAATCTCCCAGTTCTGGCAGTGCTGGCAGTGGAAATTGCAGCCCCACCCCCCGATGGAGAAAGCCAAACTACCGGGGAAAAAGTGGAACAGGGGTTTCTTTTCAATCAGGTCGGCGGCCACTGATGACGCCCGGGCGTAGTTCCGGTTGTAAAGGACGCCGTCTTTATTCTGATACATGCGGCAGACCCCGGATTTGCCGGGCGCGATGGCGCAGCGCCACTGGCAGGTGTGACATCTTACCCTGGAGCCGGGCAGCTTTTCCGAGAGCTTTGCCTCACGCATCGTTGGCCCCTCCCCCTGTCCCTTAAATTAATTATATCACTCCGCCACTGTCAATTATAGCCTTTTGGTGGTCACCCTCACCCCCTTAATCCCCCTCTCCCTCAAGGGAGAGGGGGAGATTTTTAGAAAGAGGGGCTAATGTCCTCTCTTAAACACGGCCACATCATCACAACTTGGAGTAAGGAGGATTACAGAGAGGCTAGGCATTCAAATATGTTTATAGGGAGTCCTAGAGGGACTTCGTCCCTCTAGGCTATCTATCCCCCCTCTCCTTATCAAAGGAGAGGGGGTCAGGGGGTGAGGTCACCATGTATCCCAGGGGAGGGGGATAAAGGGGATGGGGTCACCAGATAAAAACAAAAAAGGTGGGTTGCAAGGTGATGAAAAGGATTAAAAAACGGGTGTTAGTCCTTTACGAAAGAGGTTTGAGAGATTATAATAGATGGGCAAGTTTGGTGAAATGTCACGGGAGGTGAAACTTGGTTGCTTTGTATTTAGTCTCTGCGGAAGAAGCGGCCGGCAAGACCACCATTGGCGCTGGCCTGGGCAAGCGTTGGCTGGGAGAGGGGAAGAAAATAGGCTATATTAAGCTGGTCATGGCCGGGAAAGGACCGGCGGACGGTAAAAACGATGCCGCCTTTATGAAGCAGGTCCTGGCTTTAGCGGAGTCGGTGGACGCTCTCTGTCCGCCAGCGAATAAGGTCAAAGAAGCCGTTGACCGCCTTTCCCGGGATAAAGATGTGGTCATTGTCGAGGGCCGGTGCGGCCGGGGCCCGGAGGAAAGCCTGGACAAGGCTGCTTACGCGATGGTTGGGGCATTGAAAGCCAGAGTGATGGTAGTGGCCGATTATGCCAGTCAGTCCCCGGCGGAGATTATCAATTGTGGCAAAGGGTTCGGTGATAATTTACTGGGCATCGTCTTGAATAAGGTGCCGGCCAGCCGGCTAAAGCGCGTAGCCGCGGATATTTCACCCCGGTTTACGGCGGCGGGCATAGCCGTTCTGGGAGTACTGCCGGAAAGCCGGGCTCTCTTCACGCTAACGGTGGGTGAGCTGGCCGACTCCGTTCAGGGAGAAATATTAAATAATGCGGAGAAATCGGCGGAGCTGGTGGAAAACCTCATGGCGGGGGCTATGGTGGTTGACTCTGGCCTGGAATACTTTGGCCGCAAGGCCAATAAGGCGGCGGTGGTCCGGGACGACCGCCCGGATATGCAGATGGCGGCGCTGGAGACCTCGACGAGGTGCCTGGTTATCAGCGGCGGCACGGCGCCAGTCGATAGCGTCCGTTATACGGCAGAAAGCAAGGGCGTCCCCATTATTTTAGCCGGGAGCGATACCGATACCGTAGTCAAGAATATCGAAGAGGCCCTGGACTGTGCCCGGTTTAACCAGGAGAAGAAGTTGCTGAAACTGGCGGAAGTGGTAGAGCCGCACCTTGACTTTCCCGCCATTTATAAAGGGCTGGGTCTGGGCTAGAAAACATTTAAGATTTTTTCAGATAACCTCTTCCCCCTTCTCCCTTTCCCCGATATTTGAGCGAAAGCCGGTTTTTTGGTAATCTAGTGGGGAAGGGTATTCTGGTATGGGAAACAAAGAAGTTCGGCAGACCTACGCCGCCGCCGGCGTTGATGTTGATACTGCCGCCAGAGCGAAAGAGCTCATCAGAAAGCAGGCCCGGACTACCCACCGCCCGGAGGTCCTGGGCGGCGTTGGCTTCTTCGGCGGGCTTTTTGAGTTCAAAGGCTACCGGCAGCCGGTCCTGGTATCCAGCGTTGACGGGGTGGGCACCAAGCTCAAGATTGCTGCGGCGCTGAATAAACACGAGACCATCGGCCTTGACCTGGTCAACCACTGCGTCAATGACATCCTTACCTGTGGCGCCGAGCCTCTCTTCTTTCTGGACTATATTGCCATGGGGAAGCTGGTACCGGAGCAGGTGGCGGCGGTGGCCCGGGGATTAGCTCAAGCCTGCCGGGAAGTCGGCTGCGCCCTGATTGGCGGCGAGACTGCCGAGATGCCCGGCCTGTATGCCGGGGAAGACTATGACCTGGTGGGCTTTATCATCGGGGTGGTGGAGAAAGAGAAAATTATCGCGGGAAAGACGATTGCCCCGGGCGACACCGTTATCGGACTACCCTCCAGCGGGTTGCACACCAACGGTTATTCCCTGGCGCGTAAGATTTTCGGCGTTGCCGAGCTGAATAAAAGCTACCCGGAACTGGGGCGTACCCTCGGCGAGGCGCTCCTGGAACCTCACCGGTGCTACTATGCTCAGTTGCAGCCGTGGCTGCCACTTGTTAAGGGCATGGCCCATATTACCGGCGGCGGCCTGGTGGACAACGTGCCCCGGGTATTGCCCGAAGGGCTGGCCGCGCGGTTTGATAGCCGATCGTGGACTGTCCCGCCCATCTTTCAGCTCATCCAGCAGCGGGGTAACGTTGAGCCAAATGAGATGTACCGGGTGTTCAATATGGGCGTCGGCATGGTGCTCGTCGGCTCGCCGGATAATGCCGGCCGGCTGACGGAAGCGCTGCCGGAGGCGAAGGTTATTGGTGAGGTGGTGAGGCAGGTGGGAAAGACGAGGGTGATTATTGATTAGACGAACTCAGGAGATACAATATGACGATATTATTAAAAATAAGGGAAACAATTCCCTCGTGATTAGCTTTGATTTGTTTTTATAGTTATGTTAAGCTCGCAGGTCGCTTAATCGCAAGGTAGATTGCAGGGATTTCGCCCTTCTAAAGAAAGGGGGGGCACAGGGGGTGAGGATGAAAAGGGGAGATGGGGATGGAGTATAATGCTATAATTCAAAAAATAAAGTCGCTGGCTGACCCTGAAGCCGTGAAGGGTATGGCGCGGTTCGGGATAAACACGGGAAACGCTTACGGGGTATCTATTCCGAACCTGCGAAGAATGGCCAGGGAAACAGGTAAAGACCATGCTCTGGCGCAGCGGCTCTGGTCATCCGGCCTCCACGAAGCCCGGATACTGGCCAGCCTAATCGGTGAACCGGAAAAGGTAACCGGGGCGCAGATGGAAAACTGGGTCAAGGGCTTTGACTCCTGGGACGTTTGCGACCTTTGCTGCAGTAATCTCTTTGACCAAACGGAACTGGCCCAGCAAAAAGCGGTTGAGTGGAGTGAGAGAGAAGAAGAGTTTGTGAAACGGGCAGGGTTTGTCCTGATGGCGTCGCTGGCCGTCCATGATAAAAGGGCGGCTGATGAAGATTTTTTAAAGTTTCTGCCGATAATAAAGAGAGAGGCTACCGATAGCCGGAACTTTGTGAAGAAGGCGGTTAACTGGGCATTGAGACAGATTGGTAAAAGAAACCTGAACCTGAATAAAATGGCGATTAAAGCCGCCGGGGAGATACGGCAAATCGACGCTAAAAGTGCCCGGTGGATTGCCACTGACGCCCTTCGTGAGCTGACCGGAGAGGCGGTGCAAAAGAGGCTAGCTAAAACGAAATAAGGGTACACTGGAGGATTTTAATGCGGGCTATTATCAGTGTCTCGGACAAAACAGGGGTAACTGACTTTGCCCGGGACTTGAGCCAGCTGGGGTTTGAGCTTTTCAGCACCGGCGGCACCAAAAAAGCCCTGGCGGAAGCCGGGGTGCCGGTGAAGAGCATCTCCGAGATTACCGGGTTTCCCGAAATCCTGGACGGCCGGGTAAAGACCCTGCACCCGATGGTGCACGGCGGCCTTCTGGCCCGGCGTGACCTGCCGGCGCACCTGGCCGAGCTGGCCAAAAATAAAATTGAGGTTATTGACCTGGTGGCGGTCAATCTTTACCCCTTTGTCCAGACGGTGTCTAAACGGGGAGTTACCCTGGCCGAGGCGCTGGAAAACATTGACATCGGCGGGCCGACCCTGATTCGGGCCGCCGCCAAGAACTTCCCCGGCGTCATCGTGGTGGTTGACCCGGCGGACTACCCGCCGGTGGTAGACAAGTTGCGGCAGGGAGAACTGTCGCTGGAGGAACGGAAACGGCTGGCGCAGAAGGCTTTCCAGCACGTGGCGGTCTATGATACCGCTATCTCACAGTACCTGAGGCAGGATATGGAGGGCTTTCCCGAGGAGATGACCGTGGCCCTGAAGAAGCGCTACGGACTGCGCTACGGGGAGAACCCGCACCAGCCGGCCGCCTTCTATGCCGAGTCGGTGGCGGGCACCGCGCCGGAGACCGGTATTACCCGGGCGGAGCAGCTGGGGGGCAAGGAGCTTTCTTTCAACAATATCCTGGACGCGGATGCCGCCTGGGGGGTGGTGACCGACTTTGCCGCGCCGACGGTGGCGGTTATCAAGCACACCAATCCCTGCGGCCTGGCCAGCCATGATGATATTGCCGAGGCTTACCGGCGGGCGCTCAGCGGCGACCCCGTGGCGGCCTTCGGCGGCATTGTCGCCGTCAACCGGGCGGTTGACCGGGCCACCGCGGAAGAGATGAGCCGGACCTTTTATGAGATAGTTATCGCCCCGGAATATGAAGCCGGGGCGCTGGAAGTATTAAAGCGCAAAAAAGACCTCCGGATTCTGGTGGCAAAATTACCGCCGGCTTACGGTAAATCGCCGGAAGGTTATCTTGATTTCCGCCGGGTGAAGGGGGGCTTCCTGGTGCAGGGCTCCGATTCCCTAGCGGAGGGTAACGTTAATCTTAAGACGGTCACCAAACGTGAGCCGACCAGAGCAGAGACGGCCGACCTGCTCTTTGCCTGGCGGGCGGTCAAGCATGTCAAATCGAACGCTATCGTGCTGGTCAAGGACGGGACACTGGTGGGTATGGGCGCCGGACAGCCCAGCCGGATTGTCAGTGCCCGGATAGCCGGGGAAAAGGCCGGGGAGAAGACGGCGGGCAGCGTCCTGGCTTCGGACGCCATGTTCCCCTTTTCCGACGTGGTGGAGGCGGCCGCCGCCGGCGGGGTAACCGCCATCATCCAGCCCGGCGGCTCAATCCGGGATGAAGA
>DAOWCR010000035.1 GCA_030639445.1 Dehalococcoidales bacterium | reverse complement strand
TCCTTTTTCTCCTCCGGCGCCTCTATCTTCTCCACCTTGGGCTTGCTCTCTTTCTTCTTCTTGCTTTCCTTTTTCTCCTTACCCTCGCCCTTCTTCGCCTCTTCCATCACGGTAAGTTTTATCCTGGGTATGATATCTTTGGTCAGCCTGATGGCTATCTCATAGCTGCCTATTTCACGGATGGGCTCGTCCAGCTCTATTTTCCTTTTGTCAACCGTCAAACCGGCGCTCCGGCCCAGCTCTTCGGCAATATCCGCGTTGGTAATCGAGCCGTAGAGTCGGTCTTCCTTCCCGGCCCGGGCTTTCAGGATAATCTTCTGTCCTTCCAGCTGCCTGGCCAGTTCGGTCATTTCCATTTCAATCTGGACCTGAAGGCGGGCTTTCTTTTTTAATTGCGCCTCGACGATGTTAGCCGTCTGCGCGCCCGCCAGTACGGCCAGCTTTCGCGGAATGAGAAAGTTCCGGGCGTAGCCGTCAGCCACCTCTTTAATCTCACCGGTTTCCGCTATGTCCGGCACATCCTCGATGAAAACGACCCTCATAATTATCTCCTTTGTCAGTAATTATACTCCACCGCTAAACTAAAAAATAAGGGGCTTGAAGGGCAAAGCCTGAAATATTTTTTGATTAATGCCTGCCCTGTTCCACAACAAATTTCTCGGCATAGACCGCCGCCGTCGCGCCGTCACCGGTAGCGGCCACCACCTGGCGAATCGAGCTGGCGCGTATATCACCGGCGGCGAAGACGCCGGGAACTCCGGTCTCCATCTTCTCATTGGTAATGACGGCGCCGCTGGCATCCAGGGGTAAGATATCTTTAAGGTAGCCCGTATTGGGGGTAGACCCGAGAGCGACAAAGATGCCGGAGACATCCAGGGTGGACTCTTCTCCACTCCGCACGTTACGCAGTCTCAGCCTTTCTACTTTAGCCCCACCCTCAATAGCCGCGACCACGGTGTCCCACCGGAATTCAATTTTTGGTTCGGCGAAGGCCCTTTCTTGCAGAATGGTGGTGGCCCGCAACTGCTGGCGACGGTGTATCACGGTAACTTTGACGGCAAACTTGCTGAGGTGCAGGGCGTCATCAATGGCCGCGTTGCCGCCGCCCACCACCGCCACCGGCACTTCCCGGAAAAAAGCGGCGTCACAGAGCGCGCAGTAACCTACCCCCCGTCCGATAAACTCTTCTTCCCCCGGGACACCCAGTTTGACCCGGTCGGAGCCACTGGCGATAATTACCGCCCTGGCGGTAAAGTCTCCCTCGGCAGTTTTGATTACCTTACGCTCTCCTTCAAGCTCCAGGCCGGTGACCTCGGCCAGTAACACCTCCAGGCCGTATTTTTTAGCCTGCTCGCTCATCAGGTCCGCCAGCTCCAGTCCGTTGATACCCTGCGGAAAGCCGGGGTAGTTTTCCACCAGCTCGGCGTTCATTATCCAGCCGCCGGCGGCCGCTCTCTCCAGGAGCAGGCTGCGCCGCCTGGCCCGGGCCGTGTAAAGCCCGGCCGCCAGTCCCGCCGGACCGCCGCCGATAATAATCACATCATATTCCCGGTCGACCATCGGTCTCACTCCTCGTAGTCTTGTTGTTGTCTGCGGAATATTCGGCCTAGCCCAGAACGTCGTCCAGGCTCCGCTTCAGGTCAGCTTTGGGCCGGAAGCCGACCAGATTGGAAGCCGGGCTTCCGTCTTTGAAAATAATCAGGCTGGGGATACTCATGATGCCATATTTACTCGCCGTCCTGGGGTTCTGGTCAACATCCAGCTTGGTGAAGCTTACCCGGCCTTCATATTCCCCGGCCAGTTCCTCCACTATCGGCGCCACCATGCGGCACGGCCCGCACCAGGCCGCCCAGAAATCAACCAGCACCGGTGTCTTGGCTTGCAGTACCATCTGGTCAAAGTTATCATCATTAACTTCAACTGGCTTACTCATGAATTTCCTCCTTAATTGCCTGTGCTATGTTTTGTTCCGCCATATGCTTGGCGATACCAATGGCATTTTTAATCGTCTTCGCCTGACTGCGGCCGTGAGCGATGATGATATTGCCGCTCACCCCCAGCAGACACGCCCCGCCGTGCTCCCGGTAGTCTATGCGGTTAACCCAGGAACCCAGTCCCACGTCACGGAGCAGGTCACGCCCCCGGAAGTGGTAGACATTGGAGGCGAGATGCCCTAACTGCCGCGCCGAAGTCAAAAAAGTGTCGCTCATACCCTCTATGGTCTTGAGCACGATATTGCCGGTAAACCCGTCGGTAACCACGACATCAACGGTAGTTTTTAATATATCATAGCCTTCGATATTGCCGATAAAGTTCAAATTTTTATTATTTTTCAGGAGCGGGGAGGTCTCCTGAACCAGCTGGTTGCCCTTGCCTTCTTCTTCACCGACGCTGAGCAGGCCAACCCGCGGGGATGCTATGCCGAGAACATGCTGGCTGTAAACCGCGCCCATCTCGGCAAACTGGACCAGATGGCTCGGCCGGCAGTCAGTATTGGCGCCGGCATCAATCAGGAGGACCGGGGTGGACGGGGTGATATCCATGATACAGGCGATGGCCGGGCGTTCAACCCCGGGCACCTTGCCCAGGCCGAACAGCGCCGCCCCCAGCACCGCCCCGGTATTGCCCGCGGAGACAAATGATGAAGCTTTACCTTCTTTTACCAGGTTAACCCCAACCACTATGGAAGAGTGCGGCTTGCTGCGGATGGCTTTCACCGGCGACTCGTGAGACCCGATGGTCTGGCTGGCGTTCACGATAGTGATGCCCGACTTCCGCAGATGGCGGCCCGCCAGCACATGGAGCACGTTTCTCCGGCCCACCAGCGCAATCTCCACCTCGTACTCCTGGGCCGCTTTCAGCGCTCCTTTAACGATTTCGTGGGGAGCATAGTCCCCGCCGGCGGCATCTACGGCAATTATCATCTACTTCCTCTAATTAATATTCCCGTCTAAATTACTTTCCCGGCTTAAATTCCCCTTTGACCCGGGCCACTATCTCCGGACTGCTGACCAGGTCAACCACCGTCATGGCCATTGCTTTAGCCGCGTCCAGAAGCCCGCGGAAGCCCGCCTCCGAGACCGCCGCCTCGGCAAACTCGGGAGAATGGCCCAGTATATTGGTCGGGGCGATAGCCACTATAGGATGAATGCTGGGCACCAGCTGGCTCACGTTGCCCATATCACTGCTGCCAAAGCGGTTTCTGGGGTCGGAGAGAGCCACCTTGCGGCCCAGAGACTGCATGTTCCGCCGAAAGAGCCGCGCCAGAGCCAGGTCGTTACGCATGGCCGCGTAGCGCACCTCCCGCCATCGGTACTCCAGCCGGGCACCGCTGGCCGCGGCGGCACCGGTAAAACAGTTGATAACCCTCTCTTTCAGTTCATCAAGATAGTCGTCATCCTCGGCGCGCACGATAAAAGTCCCCGCGCTGTGGGCAGGGACAATGTTGGGCGCTTCACCACCATCGGTAATGATACCGTGGATACGGGCCTTATCCCGGATATGCTGCCGCAGCGAGTTGATGGCGGCAAACGATTGCAGCATCGCTTCCAGGGCATTAATACCCTCGTCCGGCCGGGCGCCGGCATGCGCCGGCTTGCCAAAAAACTCGACCTCAAAGGAATGCAAGGCCAGAGAATTGACGGTAGCCGTATCCCGCACTCCCGGGTGTACCATCATGGCCACGTCCACCCCGTCAAAGGCACCCTGCCGGGCCATGAGCACCTTGCCCCCCTGCAGCTCCTCGCCCGGCGTGCCCATAACCAGGACACTGCCCCCGCACCGGTCCACCGCCAGCTTTGCCGCCACCCCGGCGCCAACGGCACTGGTGGCAATCAGGTTATGCCCGCAGGCATGGCCGATTTTGGGTAAAGCATCATACTCCGCCAGGACGGCGATAACCGGTCCGCCCTGCCCGTAACTTGCCCGGAAAGCGGTGGGCAGCCCGTAGATGCCCGCTTCAACGGCAAAGCCGTTTTCTCTCAGGTAATCAATCAGCCAGGCGGCCGCTTTGACTTCCTTTAGACCCGGTTCCGGGTTAGCGTGTATCTTCCGGCTCAGCTCGTCGAGCGGCTGACGGCGACTTTCTACCTCGCCGACCACCGCAGCCTTCAACTCGCTTACGTCCAAACTCATCTCCTCGCCGGGAATTATTTACCAGTCATCTATTATAACCCAATGCCCGCCCCGATTTCCAGGCTTTACCCCCGGCTCATAAGGACCATATTTCACGGCCGCCGCTTTGACTTTTGCGGACCAAACCAAGTACATTATAATATTATAATACAGTAGCGGCCATCGGAAATTATTCCGGCCGGGACCGCCAGAAGCGGGAAAGCCCGGCTATAAATCACCGGTTGGAGTCCGGTTCCAAAAGTATACGCCCGGGGGAATGAATTGTTATTTCCAAAAAGTGAGCGGTGGGACAAGACGGCGGAAGTAGTCATCATCGGGTACGGGCTGGCCGGGGCGGTCGCCGCCATAACCGCCCATGACCTGGGAGCCAGCGTGGTAATAATCGAGAAGCAGGACGCTGACACTCACTGCTCCTGCAGCAGTATCTCCATGGGCATAATCCTGTCCCCTTCTGACGTTGATAGGGCCACGGAGTACATGACAGCCTTAAACCAGGCGGGCCCGCCGGCCGCGCTGTGGACGGACCGTGAGACCACGCGGGCCTGGGTGGAGTACGCAGTGCAGAACAAGGACTGGCTGAAAAACCTGGGCGGCAATATCAAGCTCTTCTCCAGAGAAGCGGAATTTCCCCAGCTCCCCGGGGCGGACAGCATGGAGTCGTGGAAATACCAGGGTAACGGCCTCCGCATGATGCAGTTTATATACCGCCAGGTAATGTCCCGGAAAATAGAAGTCCGGTACCGGATGCCGGCGCAAAGACTGCTCACCGATGACGCCGGTCAGGTGCTGGGCGTGAGGGCCACCGACACTCGCCGCGGGCCGCCGAAGGAAGTGAACCTCAGGGCGACCCGGGCGGTGATATTGTGCAGCGGTGGCTTCGAGGAGAATAACGAGATGAAGCTGCAGTATCTGAGGACATACCCCGTTTATTTTACCGGGGGTGAAGCCAACACCGGGGACGGCATCAGGATGGCCGGGGAAGTCGGGGCCGACCTCTGGCACATGAACTGCGTCTCGGCACGCCTGGTGGCGAAGTTCCCGGACTTTCCCCTCGCCTTCTTTATTGACTTCAGCGGCGGGGAGTCGGGCTCACGCCCGACGCGGACCGGGAAAGAAAAAACACTGGCCGGTTTCATCATCGTCGACAAATACGGCCGGCGCTATACCAACGAGAACCTGAAACCTCACGCCGCCGCCTATGAGCTTGGCGCGTTTGACTCCTATAAGCTGGAATACCCTAAAGTGCCCAGCTACCATATCTTCGACCGGAGAAGAATGGAGCACGGCCCCCTGGGCAAGTCTACCAGTGGCCCTTCTGGCCCACAGCAGCTTTACAGGTGGAGTCGCGATAACCTGACCGAGCTGCAGAAGGGATGGATTGTCCGCGGTGAGACCATCGCCGAACTTGCCGGTAGAATCGGCGCACCGGCAGCAGTCCTGGAGAACACGGTGCCGCTCTGGAACCAATACTGCCGGGAGGGCAATGACCCGGACTTCGGCCGGCAACCGCCGGAACTGGTGCCTCTGGACCGCCCGCCGTTCTACGCCATCAAACTGTTCCCCGGCGGGTCTAACACTCTGGGAGGGCCGAGACGGAACCGCCGGGCACAGGTAGTCAACCCGTTCGGCGAGCCTATTTCAAGATTGTACGCCGCGGGGGAATGCGGCTCGGTCTTCGGCATGCTGTACCCCGCCGGAGGGGGCAACCTGGCGGAATGTGTTGCCTTCGGCCGCATTGCCGCGGAAAACGCGGTGAAGGAAAGGATAAAAACCTAGTCCGGATGTCAGCGCGGGCTGACTCCGCCACCGGCGCCGGGCGAGACCGGACGAAAATTGACATACGTTTCGCCCCGTCTTACAATGAGCAACACGATTAAACTTAAAGGGAGGTCCAGATTGACCGAAAAGCAATTTAAAGTAATGCGGGTGGAGAAAGAGGAAGACATGGTCCCGAGGGCGGAAGAGGTAGCCGAGCTGGCCAAGATAAATGCCGAGGTAGTGGACGTTGTCTGCAACACCGAGGATGAGATAATCGCCGCGGCGCAAGACGCCGATGCCATTCTGGTGGTCTTCGCGCCGATGACACGCCATGTCCTGGAGTCACTACCCAAATTGAAAGCAATCGTGCGCTACGGTATCGGTTACGATACCGTTGACGTTGACGCCGCCACCGATAACGGCGTCCTTCTGGTCAATATCCCCGATTTCTGCCTGGAAGAAGTCTCCAACCATGCCATCGTCCTGCTTCTCGCCCTGAGCGGCAAACTGTTTTCCCTGAATGAAGGGGTGAAACAGGGGCGCTGGCTTGAGACGCAGCGTTCCCGGGCAACTGCGATGGCGCCTTACGAGCAGACCCTGGGATTGGTCGGCTGCGGCAAGATAGGGCGCATGACCGCCCGGAAGGCACAGTGCTTTGGCTTGAAGATACTGGGCTACGACCCTTATCTGGCTAAATCCCTGGCCGAAGAGTCCGGGATAACCCTGGTGAGCCTGCCCGAGCTGTTGAAAGAGTCGGACTATGTCTCGGTGCACACTCTCCTCAACCAGGAAACCCGGCACTTAATCGGGGAAAAGGAATTCCGGCAGATGAAACCAACCGCCTTCTTCATCAACACGGCCCGGGGCGCCGTCGTCGATGAGCCGGCGCTGATTAAAGCCCTGCGGGAAAAGTGGATTGCCGGCGCCGGGCTGGATGTCTTTGAACAGGAGCCGATTGACCCGGATAACCCGCTGCTCAAAATGGACAATGTTCTGGCCTCTCCTCACTGCTGCAGTCATACGGCGGCCTCTCTCAAGCTACTGAAGACCTGCGTGGGGCAGGAGGCCGCCCGGGTGCTCACCGGGCGGTGGCCCAAAAACGTGGTCAATAAAACGGTCAAGCCGAAAGTTAACCTGGTCAGGGAAGACTAAAAAGGAAGGCTGTTTGAATTGGAGGTTACCATGTGCCACTTTAAAAGGGGGACTTTATGATGTATGACCTGCTGATTAAAGGCGGAAGGGTGATTGACCCGGCGCAGAACATAGATGATAAGCGGGACGTCGCCATCAGCGGCGATAAAATCGCGGCCGTGGCGAAAAATATTCCATCGCTGGAGAGCCAGCAGATAGTTGATGCCAGCGGCAAGATAGTCACCCCGGGACTTATCGACCTGCACTGCCATGTTTACGATGGCGGTACCAAAGAAGGCGTCGAGCCTGATGCCGCCGGAGTAAGGCAGGGGGTGACCACGGTGGTGGATGCCGGGAGCGCCGGCGAGGCCATCTTCGGCGGGCTCCCCAAATATGTCATCCCCGCGGCTCGCACCACCGTCTTCTGTTTCCTCCACCTCAGCTCCCAGGGACTCACCGTCATGCCCGAGCTGAGGGACCGGGCGGAGATTGACCTTGAGGCCACCGCCGACACCATCGAAGCGAACCTGGACATCATCAAGGGCGTCAAACTGCGCCTGGTGGGCAATGTCGTGGCCAGCGC
This sequence comes from Dehalococcoidales bacterium, assembly GCA_030639445.1. Taxonomy (GTDB): domain Bacteria; phylum Chloroflexota; class Dehalococcoidia; order Dehalococcoidales; family RBG-16-60-22. The sequence goes on along the minus strand of DAOWCR010000035.1, from coordinate 1,880 downwards.
CGGGGTTGAAGTGGTCAAAATGGCCAAGCAGACCGCCCGGAAGTTTGGCCTGCCCATTATGGTGCACATCGGGGACTTCTATGAGCAGATATCACCGACGCTGACCCGGGAATTTCTCCCCCTGATGGAGGCGGGCGATATCCTGAGCCACGTTTATACCGCCAAACCGGGCAGCGTCCTGCGCCCGGATGACACGATAATGCCCGAACTGCGGGAGGCGATGGAGAGGGGGGTGATTCTGGATGTCGCCAACGGCCGGCGTAATTTCAGTTCCGAGGTGGCCCGAAAGGGTATGGCGCAGGACATCTTCCCCACCACCCTGAGCACCGATGTCGTCCTGCCGTCAATCACCGGTCCGGTATACGGCCTGACCGTAACCATGTCCCGGTTCCTGGCGCTGGGACTGGATATGAAGCAGCTGGTAGAAACGACCACCATTAATCCCGCCCGCGCCCTGCGCATTGAAAACAGCAAGGGAAGCCTCAAACCGGGAATGGACGCCGATGTTTCCATCCTGGAACTCCTGTCCGGCACCTGGGAACTGGTAGATGCCGAACAACAGGTCACCGAAGCCGATACGTTGATAGCCCCCGGCATGACGGTAAAGTCAGGACAGTTAATACCGGCGAAGCCGGTGGCCCAACCGAAACCCGTAGACTGAGGAGAGAAAAGTAATGAAAAGACAACTCTGGGAACCGTTTCGTCTGGGGCAGATGGAGCTCAAAAACCGGATAGTGATGCCCCCGATGGTAACCCGGTACGGCAGCGAAAACGGGTTCGTCACCGAGCGCGCCCGGAACTACTATGAGGCGCGGGCCCGCGGCGGCGCGGCACTGCTCATCGTGGAGGCCACCTATATCCACTCGGGCGGACATGCTTTCGCCAACCAGCTGGGCGTCAGCGATGACGGATTTATTTCCGGCCTGAGCGAACTGGTCCAGGTGATTCACCGCCACGGCGCCAGAGCCGCCATCCAGCTGCATCACGGCGGCCGGACGGCCAAATCAGAGCTGAGCGGCCTGCCCCTGGTAGCCCCATCACCACTGGCCATCCCCGGCGGTGAAGTGCCCCGGGAACTCACCATTGAGGAGATAGCCGAAATCGTCGCCTGTTTCGCCCGGGCTGCCCTCAGGGCCCAGAAAGCCGGATTTGACGGTGTGGAAATCCACGGGGCACACAGCTACCTGGTTGACCAGTTCCTGTCCCGCACTTCCAACCGGCGGCAGGACATCTACGGGGGCGACCTGCCCAACCGGGCAAGGTTCCTCATTGAAATAATAAAGGCGGTCAAAGAAGCGACGGGCAAAGATTATCCCGTCTGGTGCCGCATCAACGGCAAGGAATACGGGGTAGAGGAAGGAACGACTCTGAAGGAGGCGCAGGAGACGGCCCGAATGGCCCAGGAGGCCGGCATTGATGCCATCCACGTATCCGCCTTTGGACCCGCTTCGCCGACCAACCTCACCAGCGCTGCCTTTCAACCGGCCGTCATCGAGGACCTGGCCGCCGGGATTAAGAAAGCGGTCTCCGTACCGGTAATCGCCGTGGGCCGAATCACCCCCGAGGCCGGAGAAAAGATACTCAAAGAGGGCAAGGCGGACCTTATCGCCATCGGGAAGGCGCTCCTGGCTGACCCGGAATTTCCCGGCAAAGCGGCCTCCGGCCGGCTGGAAGATATTACCCCGTGTATCATCTGCATGGGGTGCCGGGATGACCTGCGCTCCACGACATTTGCCGGCATAAGGTGCTCGGCCAACGCCGTGCTGGGCAAAGAGGCTGAATACAAAATGGCCCCGGCCAAAAGACCGAGGAAGGTCCTCGTTGTCGGCGGCGGTCCGGCGGGTATGGAAGCCGCCCGGGTAGCCGCCCTGAGAGGCCAC
>DAOWCR010000111.1 GCA_030639445.1 Dehalococcoidales bacterium | reverse complement strand
TACTCCGTTTATGACCGCTTTGAATTTGACGTTCCCACCGGCACCGTTGGCGACTGCTATGACCGCTACCGGGTAAGGGTGGCGGAGATGCGGCAGAGCCTGCGCATCATCCAGCAGGCTATGGCACAATTGCCCTCCGGGCCGGTAAAAGCCGAGGTGCCTCACCTGGTCCGCCCGCCGGTCGGGGAAGCCTATGCCCGCCTGGAAGCCCCCAAAGGTGAACTCGGTTTCTATCTGGTATCGGATAATTCCATCGCCCCCTACCGCTGCCATATCCGCCCCCCGAGCCTGATAAACCTGACCGCTCTCCGTGATATGGTGCGCGGCTGGAAGGTGGCCGATTTGATTATTATCTTCGGCAGTATTGATATTACGGTAGGTGAGATTGACCGATAATGGCCATACTTGATTTCAATATCAATCGCCAGGTACTTATGTCGGCCGTACCCCCGGACTGGCCGGGCGGGTTCTGGTGGCACTGGCTCTTTTTTACCGTGGTCATCATCGCTTTTGTCCTCACCATGGTCATGGCCGCCATTTACATTGAGCGGCGGGGGATGGGACGCATGCAGTCCCGCCTCGGCCCCAACCGCACCGGACCATTCGGCCTGCTCCAGCCGGTGGCCGACGCTATAAAAGTGCTGCTCAAAGAGAACATCGTGCCCACTAAAGCCGACAAGCTGGTCCACTGGCTGGCCCCGGTGGTGGCCTTTGCCCCGGCGCTGATGCTTTTCGCCGTGATACCTTTCCAGAATGGAGCGCTCCTCGCCGACCTGAATATCGGCATCCTCTACATAGTGGCCATTAGCTCCGTCTCCACCGTGGGCATCTTCATGGCCGGGTGGAGTTCCAGCAACAAGTATTCTCTCCTCGGAGCGATGCGTAATGTGGCCGCCATCGTGAGCTACGAGATACCGCTGGTACTGGCTATTGTCGGCGTGGTGCTCATCGCCGGCTCGCTGTCCTTAAACCAGATTGTCATCGCCCAGGATATCCCCTTCATCCTGCTGCAGCCGCTGGGTTTCTTCCTCTTTTTCGCCGCCGGCTGCGCCGAAATCAACCGCAGTCCCTTCGACCTGATGGAAGCCGATTCCGAAATTGTCGCCGGCTTTCACACTGAATACTCGGGCATGAAATTCGCCATGTTCTATCTGGTAGAATACGCCGAGGCCATCGCCATCTCCGCCATCATTACCACCCTCTTCCTCGGCGGCTGGCGGGGGCCCCTGTTACCGCCCTGGCTCTGGTTCGTCATCAAGATAGTGGCCGTCTTCTTCGCCATGGTCTGGATGCGGACGACACTACCCAGAATTAGAATCGACCAGCTGATGGCATTCGCCTGGAAGTTCCTCCTGCCCCTGGCCGTCATCAACCTGGTTATCACCGCCATACAGGTGCTGGCCTGGCCGGACACCCTGCCCTGGGCCTTGATTATCGTCAATTTCGCCATAATGGCCGCGCTGGTGCTGCTATGGTCAAAATTCTTCTTCAAGTTAGGATGGGGTAGAATTGAAGTTTGAACGTTACGGAATCGGCATCGCCAAAGGCCTGACGGTAACCATCCGGCACCTGTTCCGTCACCCGACGGTATCGCAGTACCCGGAGCAGCGGCTCAACACGTCACGCCGGATACGGGGCAACGAGCTTATCTGGGACCAGGCAAAGTGCACCGGCTGCGGCACCTGCGCCAAGGCCTGCCCCCAGGGGGCAATTGAAATCGTCACCTCAACCAACCTGGGAGAAAATAAATATACCGTTGATACGTACCAGATAGACACCGGCTACTGCATTCAGTGCGGCCTGTGCGTTGAGGCCTGCCCTTACGAGGCTTTATATCTGGGCTATGCCTACGAATGCGCCAAATACCGGCGCGGTGAGCTGGTGCAGACCAAAGAAATGATGCTGGAGTCACCGGAGAGGCAAGTCAGCGGCTATTTCTACCCGAAGCGCGCCGCCAGGCTGCCCAAACAGACCTTACTTTTAGAGAGGATTACGGAGAAAAAATAATGGGACTGGCTATCGCCTTCTGGATATCAGCGGCCGTCATCATCGCGGCGGCCCTGGGCGTGGTCCTGCTGCGGAACATTTTCCGGGCGGCACTCTCCCTGATTCTGTGTTTCCTGATGGTGGCCGGGATTTACATCACCCTCAGCGCCGACTTCCTGGCGGCCGTGCAAATTCTGGTCTACGTCGGGGCGATATCGGTGTTGATTATCCTGGCGATTATGATGACCCGTGAAGTCCAGCGGGGCAATCTGTCCAATAAACTGCAGCTCCCGGCGTTTATCGTCGCCATACTGTTCCTGGCCGTGCTGGTGCTGACCGCGACCAATACGCCCTGGCCGATAGCCGGCACCGCGCCCGTGGCGCCGACCACCGCCACCATCGCCAGCCGACTCTTCGGCGAGGGGGGCTTTATTCTACCGGTGGAGATTGCCGCCGTCCTGCTGCTGTCCGCCATCCTGGGAGCTATCGTTTTAGCTAGGGAGAAGTAAATAATTAATAATATAGAGGAGCGTCAGAGAGAGGCGAAACCTCTCTCACACAACCCACTCCCCCTCTCCTTTGAAGAAGAGAGATAATAAAGAAGGGTCGAAGAGAAGCGAAGTCCATGAATATTTTTACAGGGGGATGGGGTTAATAAGAATAATCTAAAGGGACGAGGATGATAAATAACCTGGGTCTGGAGCATTACCTGGTACTGTCAGCTATCCTGTTTGCCATCGGGCTATACGGGGCGCTGGCCAAACGCAATGCCATAATTATCCTGATGTGCATTGAGTTGATGCTCAATGCGGTAAATATCACCCTGGTCGCTTTCTCCCGTTACGTGACGCCGGAGCTGCTGACCGGGCAGATTTTCGCTATTTTCGTGATTGTCGTCGCCGCCGCCGAGGTTGCGGTGGGCGTGGCCATAATACTGGCTATCTATCGCGGCCTGGAGAGTATAGATGCCACCAAAGTCGACTTAATGAAATGGTAATTTAACCTGACAAAGGGGAGGTAGATTGAAGGGGTGAAACCCGAACGAAGAGAACCAAAAGAGAGTCTAAGAGAGGCGAAGCCTCTCTTATAAACCCCTTCCCCCTTCCCCTTACCAAGGGGAAGGGGGATAGAGGGGGATGGGGTTACCAGGTAAAAATCTAACAGGGGTTGAGGTAGTTAAATCTATCTCGCTGTTGAGTAGCCAGTAAGGTAGTAATGAAATAATGTGGGTAGAGATTAAAAAAACCAGAAGTTTAATGGTCGCCGAGATGTGGAAAGAACTCTTCGAAGGCGAGGGCATCCCCACCCGCATCATGCCCGTTTCCGGCTTACCCACCGGCCAGGAGCGGGCGGACTATTCCGTCCTGGTGCCCCGGGATAAAGAACACGTGATTAAGGACATATTAAGGAAACTATGATAACGCCTCAGTTTATCTGGCTGATATTCCTGCTGCCGGTCTTCTCGTTTATTGTCATCTCGTTTTTCGTCCGGCCCTTCGTGAAAACGGAGTCAAGGATTGCCGGCTATATCCTGATTACGGCCCTCTCCACCGCCCTGGCCCTGTCCGTCTGGGCCCTGTTATCCGTGATGGCGGCGCCCCACCACGAAATACCCGTGCCCGACATCAGCTGGGTGGTGATTGAGGGCGGGGTTACCATTCACCTCGGGATAATAATGGACTCGCTGACGGCGGTGATGCTGGTTGTCGTTACCCTGGTCAGCCTGATGGTGCAGATTTACTCGCAGGGCTACATGCACGGCGACCCGGGCTATCACCGCTACTTCGCCTGGATGTCGCTGTTTACGGCCTCAATGCTGGGCCTGGTCCTGGCGGACAACCTGCTTTTCATGTTCGTCTTCTGGGAGCTGGTCGGCCTGTGCTCCTACCTCCTCATCGGCTTCTGGTTCCACAAACCGGAGGCGGCGGATGCCGCCAAGAAAGCGTTTATCGTGACCCGCCTAGGCGACTTCGGTTTCCTGGCCGGGATACTGCTCCTGTTCTTAAACACCGGCACCTTTGACATCGCCGAGCTGCATGAGCTGGCCATCGCCGGGGCTCTGGCCGGCGCCGTCCTTACCTGGGCAGCCATCGGCATCTTT
>DAOWCR010000019.1 GCA_030639445.1 Dehalococcoidales bacterium | reverse complement strand
TGCGGCCAACGTGGAGAAGGCAGAAAGCATCAAGGAAAAAATAAAAGCCGAAGAGCCGCGGCTGCTTGAGGAGGTGGCCACGCCGGGGGTGATGACGATTGAGGACCTGGCTGCTTTTCTAAAGGTGCCCCGGGACCACACCATGAAAACGCTGTTCTACATCGCCGACGGCGAGCTTGTCTTTGCCGTGATTAGAGGCGACCTTGAGGTGAACGAAGTCAAGTTAAAAAACGTTCTTCATTGCGTTGAGCTCCGCCTGGCCAATGAAGCCGAGGTAGGGGAACGGGGTATTGTCGCCGGTTCGGCCTCGCCGGTGGGCGTCCGCGGGGTTAAAGTGGTGGCTGATGACTCGGTGACCCCGGGAGTGAACTTTGTCGCCGGGGGCAATAAACCGGACACCCATATCAAAAATGTCAACTACGATAGGGACTTCAAGGCGGATATGGTGGCGGACATCGCCCTGGCCCGTGCCGGGGAAAGATGTCCCCGGTGCGAAGGCAAGCTGTCCGCCACGCACGGGATTGAGGTGGGGCATATCTTCAAGCTGGGCACTTTTTTCAGCGAGACACTGGGCGCTTTTTTCATCGACGAGAAGGGCGCGTCTCACCCCATCGTCATGGGCTGTTACGGCATTGGCCTCGGCCGGCTGCTGGCGGCGGCCATCGAGCAGAACCATGACGACCAGGGCGTTATCTGGCCGCTGCCGATTGCTCCCTATCCGGTATATCTCTGCCCGCTGTACCGGGAGGACACGAAAGTGGCGGAAATCGCCGAAAAGCTGTATGCCGAACTTGAGGCGGCAGGCCTGGAGGTGCTTTTTGACGACCGCGCGGAGTCTCCCGGGGTAAAGTTCAATGACGCCGACCTGCTGGGGATTCCGGTGCGGGTGACCGTCAGCCCGCGCACCCTGGAGAAGGACAGCGTGGAAGTGAAGAAACGTGCCGGGAAAGACGCCGAACTGGTACCGCTGGCGGGGGCTTTAACCCGGCTCAAAGAGCTTATTGAAGGCTGACGTAAGTTGACATAATATAGTCAATAGAGAAAAAAGAAGTGAGAGAAGAGCGGCACAGTCCGGACAAGCGGGAGCTGATTGACCTTATTTTCGATTCCCTGCATCTTATGGCCCTGCATTACGGGATATGGTTCGGCGAGACGGAGCGCCGGCTGGGACTGGAGAAAGCCATAGAGGTGGATGACGCGGTGTGGGGAAGGGCACTGCCGATTATGCTGGAACGGATTGCCCGGAGGCTTAAGGTGCCCATCGAAGATGGCATTCCGGAACTCCTCGCCGGGATGGATAAAGAAGAGCTGGCAGCACTCCTGGCGGACATGGGCAAGAGCTGGCTGGCCAGCGATGGGGTCTGGTTCCAGGCGGTGGAGAAGGACGGGATGGAGGGCGCCAGGCAGATAAACGATGCCTGCTGGGCCCGGGTTTCCTATATAGAGGCAAAAAGAATAATGAAGCGGCTTGACCTGCCGGAGAGAGGCGGCCTGCCGGCGCTGAAGGAAGCATTAAAATACCGGCAGTACGCGCTGGTTAACCGGCAGGAAATTATCGATGCGGCTGAGAACAAGGTTATCTTCCGGATGAACGAGTGCCGCGTGCAGCAGGCGAGAAAAAGGGCCGGCCTGCCCGACTACCCGTGCAAATCAGCCGGCGTGGTCGAATATACCCGGTTCGCCGAAGGTATTGACCCGCGCATTAAAACTGTCTGTCTGGGCTGTCCGCCGGACCCGCACCCGGCGGAATGGTACTGCGCCTGGGAATTTGCACTTTGAAGACGGATGAATTAGCCGCGTAAAGTGGCGCCGAGCTGGCGCCGCGGGAGGGAGTGATGGCAAGACTTAAGGAGCTTGTTAAGGGATAGTTTTTCTACCTCACCCCCTTAATTTTTTATTTAATAACCCCATCCCCTTTAGGTTTTTATTGGGGAACCCTCCCCCTGTATCCCCCTCCCTTTGATAAGGGAGGGGGAATGTTTTGTAAGAGGGGCTTCGCCCCTCTTAAACGCCCCATAAGCATTATTTGGGCTTCGCCTCTCTTGGACTCTCCGTTCAGTATCTCTCTCCTTCAAAGGAGAGGGGGAAATATTAGGAAGAGGGGCTAGCGCCCCTCTTAGACACTCCCTTCGTAGTATCAAAAGTACAGAAGTGAATACAGATGAGGCTCACACCTAGCCAATTTGCACAACAATTGCCAAAGTGGTATCTCAAGTGGAGAAATGCCAATCTTGGGTATTTCCCTTTAGAAACGTGACTTGCGCAGAAAGCTGACGAACTGGGCTATCTCGAAATTAGTGATCTAGTTGCAATCACAGACGTCCTTGGTAACCCGTATAACGTGAGAGGTAAGATTCAGAGAGAAAACACCAATGATGAGGTGAAGGAAAAGACTAAAGAAGCAATTCAGCACCTCAATAATCCAGTAATGGCACTTCAGGCTATGATGGGCGTCAAGAAATGGGGACGAACATATGCAAGCAAAACTCTGAGATGTATCTGCCCGCGCAAATACGCAGCTCTGGATAGCAAGTTAATTAAGGGCATAAATCAAAAATATTTGCCCTCAATGAATAATGAAGCAAAGAGGTATGAGGAATTTCTTAACTTTTGCCAGCAGATTCGCCAAGAAGTCTCGGCAACTGGGCCAAGAGAAAATGGAGCTTGGTTTCTTGCTGATGTAGAAGTAGCCCTTTTCCAGTTTATCTGGGAAGGTGGCGAGATTGTGTAAGCCTTTCCCCTAGTAAGTTTGCGCAGCCTCGGGCTAATCAGGCGCGCAGGGTGGCGCCGAGCTGCCGGGCTAACCGGCCCAGGATTTTCTGCTGCACCTTGTTGACCTCTTCGTCGGTCAGGGTATGGGCGGGCGACTGGTAAGTAACTCGGTAGGCCAGGGATTTCTTGCCCGGCGGGACCTGCCCGCCGGAGTAGACATCAAATATCGCCACCCGGTGCACCAGCGGAAAGCCCCGGATAATATCCGTGATTTGCTGGTGGCTTACCCCGGCGTCAACTATCAGGGCAATGTCTCTGACCGTGTCCGGGAAGCGCGGTATCGGCTGGAACATCTTATGCTCAATGGTGAAGGGTAGAAGGGCGGCTACATCGATTTCAAAGAGATAAGCCGTGCCGGTAATATCAAAAGCCCCGGCGACTTCAGGGTGCAGCTCCCCGATAACCCCCAGTCTACGGCCGCCGACCACTATCACCGCCTGTTTCACCGGGTGCAGACTTTCGTCGTCGCCCGGTGCAAAGCCAGCTTCGACACTCAGCTGGCCGAGCAAGCCTTCCACCACTCCCTTGACGTCGAAGAAGTCCAGCCCGCCGCCGTCGCCCTGCCACGATGGCTCATTTCTGGCCCCGCTCATCAGGCCACACAGCACTTCCGGTTCCTCGGGCAAGTCCTTCCGGCGACGCAAGTATATCTTGTCCAGCTCAAAGAGCCGGATGCCGCCGTCTTCGTGTCTCCGGTTGGCCGCCAGGGCGGTCAATAGATTGGGGCGCAGGTTGGGGCGGAGGTATTCCTGCTCGGCGGTCATCGGGTTGAACAGGCGGATGGGCATTGGTTCGACGACCCGAGTTCTGGGCTTCAGCTTGTTTAACATCTCCAGGCCGGTCAGCGAATAGGTAATCACCTCCTGGAAGCCGTAGCCGACCAGTCGGTCTCTGATTTTCCGTTTCAGGCCGATGACGGGGTCCGGGTTTTGCGGGGGTAGCGACTGGCTGAGCATGGTGGTCGGTATCTTATCGTAGCCGATGATACGGGCCACTTCCTCGATAAGGTCAACCGCCTGGGAGATGTCGTTTCGCCAGTAGGGGGCGGTAACCATAAATTCCGTGGCTGGGGCGGCCGGTTTGCAATCAAAACCCAGCGCAGACAACGTGCCGGCTATCTGGTCAGGGCGGAACTCAGCGCCCAGAAATCGTTTTACTTTATCGGTCTGGAGGCGGATGGGCCGGTGGTCTTGCCGGCCGGGATAAACATCGGCGACGCCCCGGGCGGCCTGGCCGCCGCCCACCTTGAGCATTAGCCGGGTCGCCCGTTTAATCGCCGGCACGGTCAGCTCAGGGCGGATGCCCCGCTCAAACCGCATACAGGCTTCACTGGGCAGAGCCAGGTGCCGGCCGGTGTAGTGGATGCTGGCCGGGTTGAAGTTGGCTGCTTCCAGCAGTATTGAAGTCGTCTCCCCAGTAACTTCACTGTTGGCCCCGCCCATCACCCCGGCGATAGCTACCGCCCGTTCTGCGTCGGCGATAACCAGCATATTGCCGGAAAGGGTTCGCTCTACCCCATCCAGGGAAGTGAGGATTTCACCACCGGTAGCCCGGCGGACGATAATCTTTTTGCCATTGATTTTCTCGTAGTCGAAGGCGTGCAGGGGCTGTCCCAGTTCCAGCATGACATAGTTGGTGACGTCAACGATATTGTTTATCGGGCGCAGGCCGCCGGCCAGCAGTCTCTGCTGCAGCCACGGGGGGGACTCGGCTATCCTGGTGCCGGTGATTAAGGTGGCGCAATACCTGGGGCACAGGTCGGGGTCGGCAATCTCCACCGATATTTGACGGTCTATGCCGGGTTCCGTTTCCGCATAGCTGACCTCGGGGAAGCGCAGGCTCTGGCCGGTCAGGGCGGCCACCTCTCTGGCGATGCCGATTACCGAAAGGCAGTCGGGGCGGTTGGGCGTTACGTCCAGGTCAAAAATAGTGTCGCCCAGGTAGTCGGCCAGGGGCGTGCCTACCGGCGCCTCGGGCGGCAGGACCATGATGCCTTCGTGGCTGTCCGAGATGCCCAGCTCTTTTTCCGAGCAGACCATGCCGCTGGACGCAACACCGCGTATCCTGGCCGTTTTCAGGCGGGCTCGCTGGCCGGTGTGGCCGTCTATCAACTCGGCGCCGACGAAAGCGAAAGCTATCTTGTCACCCACGCTGAGGTTCGGCGCGCCGCAGACCACGGTCAGCTGCTCGGTGCCCACGTCCACCGTGGGCAGGTGGAGGCGGTCGGCGTTGGGGTGGGGGTTGACCGCCGTTATCCGGCCGACCACCACATTCGCCCAGCGGCCGCCGATGGCCTGCATCCCCTTGGCCTCGATGCCGGCCATGGTCAGCCGGTCCGCCAGCTCGGCCGGGGGCAGGGTGACATCGATATATTCTTTCAGCCACTTAAGAGGAACTTTCATCTAAAATTGCCTTAAAAACCTGAGGTCGCTGCCGTAAAACAGACGGATATCGTCAATCCCATAGCGGAGCATGGGCAGGCGTTCAATCCCGATGCCGAAGGCAAAGCCGGAGTAGATTTCCGGGTCAATACCGCCGAGCTGGAGCACCCGCGGATGGGTCATGCCCGCGCCCAGTATTTCAATCCAGCCGCTGTGGCCGCAGAGGCGGCAGCCCTGGCCGTCACAGACCAGGCAGCCGATGGCCATCTCAACGCCGGGCTCGACAAAGGGGAAATAGTCACAGCGGAAACGCACCGGCCTCTCCTCGCCGAAGAAGCGGCGGGCAAACTCGTAAAGCGTCCCTTTAAGGTCGGCCATGGTGATGCCCTTATCCACCACCTGCCCGTCAACCTGATGGAACATGGGGACATGGGTGGCGTCGCTGGCCTCGTAACGGTAGACCTTGCCCGGCGCAACCACTCTTATCGGCGGCGTCGTCCTCTCAATCGTCCGGGCGGATACCGAGGTGGTGTGGGTGCGGAGCAGCATGGGCCTCTCTCCACTGTCCGTCTCCACCCAGCAGGTGGACATGGTATCGCGGGCCGGGTGCTCTTCCGGGATGTTCAGGGCTTCAAAATTATAATAGTCCCACTCCACGTCCGGTCCCTCGACTACCTGGAAGCCCATGGCGGCAAAGATATCGCAGATTTCATTGAGGGTCTGGGTAATCGGGTGTAAACGGCCGGTCGGCGCCGGGCGGCCCGGCAGGGTAATGTCAATGGTTTCTGCTTTAACGTGTGTGGCCAGTTGCACTTCGCGGAGAGCCTGCTCTTTTTGCCGCAGGCTATCTTCCAGGTCAGCCTTGACCTGGTTTGCCCGGGCGCCGGCAGTTTTCCTCTCTGCCAGGGGCAGTGACGCCAGGCGGCGCAGCATGGTGGTCAGCGAGCTTTTCTTGCCCAGGTACTGGATGCGCCAGGACTCTAACTGCTTGAAATCGCGGATGCTTTCTAATTCCTGAAGCGCCTTTAGCTTTAGTTCTTGAAGCTGCTTTAACATGGTTGTCTTGAGCTTTAACTGTCTTGGATTATAGGTTATCACTACCAACGGGGTCAAGCAACAAGACAGTTCGGTAACCATTCCCCCTTCCCCTTTTCAAGGGGAAGGGGGATAAAGGGGGATGGGGTTGAAAATAGTGCCGTATCTTGTCTTGGGTTTGAGTTTGAGTGTTCTCTCTAGCAGCTATGGTTATCAGATAAGTGAAGACTTTTTTATCTCAGGACCGGACTTTTTCCCGGCTGGTATTTATCAGGTTGGCCAGCGCCTCCGGTTCCCGGACGGCCATATCGGCGAGCATCTTGCGGTTGATGGCCACTCCGGACTTTTTCAGGTTATTCATAAACTCGCCATATTTGAGGCCCTGTGCCCGGCTGGCGGCGTTAATCCGCAGGATCCACAACCGCCGCATATCGCCTTTTCGCTCACGGCGGTGACGGTAAGCATAGCTCAACGATTTGAGCATGGACTCGTTAGCCCGGCGGAAGAGGGAATGCTTGGAGGCTCTATGCCCCCTGGTCAGGGCTAATACTTTTTTATGTCGGCGGTGAGTGGTGGTGCCTCTCTTGACTCGTGGCAAAGTATTGACTCCTCCTGTCTAGCTAACTCCGTAGGGGATAAGTCTTTTTATCCTGATGCGGTCCGCCGGATGCAGCGCTACCTTCTCGTCAAAAAGGCGTTTGACCCGCTTGGCTTTGCGGCGGCGCAGGTGACTTTTCGGTCCCTTGACCCGCATAATTTTGCCACTTCCGGTAACATGGAAGCGGCTCTGTGCCCCTTTATGAGTTTTAATTTTTGGCATCCTGGGCTTCCTTTACTTCTTCTTTGGCTTCTTTCTTGGCTTCTTCTTTGGCTTCTTTCTTGGCTTCTTCTTTGGCTTCTTTCTTTACTTCTTCTTTGCTTTCTTTCTTTGCTTCTTCCCTGGCTTCTTTCTTGGCTTCTCCCCTGGCTTCTTCTTTTATTTCTTCTCTGGGTTTGCTTTTCGGTGTGGCCGGGACCAGGATTATATTCATCCGTTTCCCTTCCAGCACTGCCTGTCTTTCCAGGCTGGCGGCTTCTCCCAGCGACTCCATCATCCGCTGGAGTAACTTATAGCCCAACTCCGGGTGGGTGATTTCACGGCCCCGGAACATTATGGTCACCTTGACCTTGGCTCCGTCCCCGAGCAGTTTCCGGGCATTCCTGGCTTTGGCCTCGAAATCGTGGTCACCAATCTTGGGTCGCAGGCGCACTTCTCTCAGTAACGAGGCCTTCTGGCCCTTCTTCATTTCCTGTTCTTTTTTGGCCTGCTGGTATTTGAACCTGCCGTAGTCAAGAAGTCGGCACACCGGGGGTTCGGCGTTAGGCGCTACTTCAACCAGGTCAAGGTTATACTTTCTCGCCGTTTCCTGCGCCTGGAACAAGGGCATAATCCCCAGCTGCTCACCCTTTTCCCCCACCAGCCTGACCTCTCGAGCCCTAATCATGTGGTTGACGCGTAGTCGTTTAATTATGTCCCTGTTTACCTCCTCCAGGTATAAATAGCCTACGAGCAAAAACTATACCATTTTCTCGTCGACTAATCAAATCGGGGAAATTGGGTCTGTTTGGGGATATCATTTTAACTCGTTTGCCTTACCGGCGATGGCCGTTTTGATTTGGCTCTTGAAATCAGTAAAAGATTGGGCGGCCAGCTGTTCCCCGCTGCGCCGGCGAATGGAAATGGTAGCGGTCGCCACTTCTTTATCACCGACCACCAACATATAGGGTATCTTCTCAAGCTGTGCCTGCCTGATTTTGGGGTTCATCCTTTCCGCCCGGGCATCAACCTCGGCGCGTATCCCTTCGTCTTTGAGTTCAGCTTCCAGCTTACGGGCATACTCCAGGTGGCGGTCAGCTACCGGAATTATCCTGACCTGGACCGGCGCCAGCCACAGCGGAAAAGCGCCGCCGTAGTGTTCGATGAGTGTGGCCAGGAAGCGTTCCATGCTGCCCAGCACGGTGCGGTGTATCATGACCACCGTGTGTTCCTGTCCGTCCTCGCCGATGTAGGTAACATCAAAGCGCGGCGGCAGGTTAAAGTCAACCTGGATGGTCGGCCCCTGCCAGGCTTTCCCCAGGGCGCTCTCGAACTTGATGTCTATTTTCGGCCCGTAGAAGACGCCTTCTCCCGGGTCGATTTCATATTTGAGTTTGGAGCGTTCCAGGGCCCGGCGCAGGGTATCGGTGGCCTCTTCCCAGACCTCGGGAGTGCCGGCGTATTTCTCGGGCCGGGTGGAAAGCAGCAGCTGGTAATTCTTGAAGTCAAAGACATCTATCATAAAGAGGGCCAGGTCCAGCACTCCGGTTATTTCTTCCTCCAGCTGGTCAAGGCGGCAGAAGATATGGGCATCGTCCTGGGTAAAGCCCCTGACCCGGGACAGGCCGTGCAGCACCCCGGAGCGCTCGTAGCGGTAGACGGTGCCCAGCTCGGCGTAACGTATCGGCAGGTCACGGTAGCTGCGTAGCCGGGTTTTATAAATCAAAATATGCCCCAGGCAGTTCATCGGTTTCACGATGTATTTCTGCCCTTCCACGTCCATCGGGCGGTATAAGTAGTCCCGGTAAAAGTCAAGGTGCCCGCTGGTTTGCCACAGGTCCATGCGGGCGAGGTGAGGGGTATAGACAATCTCATAGCCGCGTTTAACGTGCTCGTCTTTCCAGAAGTCCTCAATGGCGCGGCGGATAATGGCGCCTTTGGGATGCCAGAGGACCAGTCCCGGGCCGAATTCGTCCTGGATACTGAACAGGTCAAGCTCCCGGCCCAGTTTCCGGTGGTCGCGCCGGACGGCTTCCTCAATCCTTTTCAGGTGCTCGTCCAGAATTTTTTCGGTGTCAAAAGCGACCCCGTATATCCGCTGCAGCATGGGGCGGTGCTCGTCGCCGCGCCAGTAGGCGCCGGCAATACTGACCAGTTTAAAGGCTTTTATCTCCCTGGTGGCGCTGACGTGGGGCCCGCGGCACATATCAACGAACGAGCCCTGCTGGTAGACGCTGACTTTCTCATCGGGAAGCTCGTCAATCAGTTCCAGCTTGTAGGGCTGGGTGGCGAATAGCCGCCGGGCTTCTTCTCTGGTTACTTCTTTCCGGGTAAAAGGTAAATTTGAGCTGATTATTTCTTTCATCTTGTTCTCGATGAGGGGTAAATCATCCGGGGTGAGGGTGCGGGGTAAATCAAAGTCGTAATAAAAGCCGTCGGCAATCGCCGGGCCGATGCCGAACTTGGCGTCAGGGAAGATAGACAGAACCGCTTCCGCCATGATATGAGAGGCGGAATGCCGCATTGTCTCCAGCTTTGCCTCTTTATCTTTCTCTTTACTTTGAGCCATGGCCGGATTTCTCCCGGTTGATAATGAAAACCTCTCACCCTGTCCCGGGACGAGAGGCTTTAGCCACCACACTTAGTCCACAGCCTTATTATACCAGTGACCAACGATGAGTGCAATCACCTTGTCTTCCGGGCGTCCAGGCGCTATAATGCTTCCAGCCCGCATGATAAAAAGAGCTTTCCCCATTTTAGCCATTTCTATCTTCTGCTGCATGTTAGGCTCCGGAATAGTAGTCCCTCTTTTACCCCTTTATGCCGAGAGCCTGGGAGCGACCGGATTCGGGCTGGGATTAATCTTTGCCGCGTTTCCTATTTCCCGCGTGCTGTTGACGCCCGTCTTCGGCCGACTTTCTGACCGCAGCGGACGGAAGCCATTCATCGTCATCGGTCTTCTGGCCTATGCGGTTATCTCACCGGTTTTCGTCTGGGCGAATACGGTATTCCTGTTGGTCCTGGTGCGCCTGCTGCACGGCGTGTCGGGCAGCATGATTCTGCCTATTGCTCAGGCTTATATCGGCGATATTTCCCCCGAGGGCGAGGAGGGGAAATGGATGGGTTACGCTAACGCCGCCTTTCTCGGTGGTTTCGGTGTTGGCCCTTTGCTGGGCGGCGTGGTGGCGGAACATCTGGGGATGGATATTGCCTTCTTCACCATGGGCGGTCTCAGTCTGCTGGCGTTCTTTATCGCCGCTTTCTTCCTCCCTGAAGTTGGCGACCAGAAACTAGCCACCAGGCCCCGTCTCTCTTTTAGAGAGATGAGCCGGAGCCGCACGATGACCGGCCTGGTTAGTTTTCGCCTGGCGCTTACCCTGGGCCGGGCCGCCTTTTTCACTTTTCTACCGGTCTTTGCCGCCCTGAAACTCGGCCTGCGTCCCAACCTCATCGGTGTCCTGGTGGCGGTTTACCTGCTGCTTTCCTCGCTGCTCGGAATTCCCTGGGGTAGAATCGCCGACCGGTTCCCTCGGAGGCCCCTGGTGGTGGCCGGCTGTCTGGTCAGCTTTGTCTATCTGGCGCTGGTGCCCCCGGCGGGCAGCTTCGGGCAGTTGCTGGCGCTGTGCGTCCTGGGGAGTCTCGGCAGCGCCATTTCTATTCCGGCCGCCTCGGCCATGATGGTGACCGAGGGCCGAAAATACGGCATGGGCTCGGCTCTGGCCGTGTTTAGCGTGGCGCTCAGTATCGGCATGGCGGCGGGGCCAATTCTGGGCGGGGTGATCGCCGATTTCAGTGATATCAATGCCGTCTTTTACTTCGGGGCGGCGGCGTCCCTGGTGGGGGCCGGCCTGTTTCTCTGGTTTACCCGGTCGGAATAGCCGGCTTGGTAATCCACCTTTAGTTGACCGGAACTAGTAAAGGTTGTCCCCTCGCTGCGCTCTTTGACCAGTTCCGAATACATCAGTGGTGTCAGTTGGGCATCTATTTCTGCCTCAGACAGGTTGAGGTGTTGTTTTACCTCTTTATTGTTACCACCCATTTTCTTATCTTGAATAACCCTACTGTATTCTCAAGGGAGTCGCCAACTCGCCCATTTATCTTTATCTACCTCTCCATTGTAGGCTGATTTGGGGGTTACTCCTCTGGCTATGGCCGCGGCCAGGACGGCCTTGGTGATATCACCGGCAATAAAGGGGATGGCTCCCATCATAAGGAGACTGGTAAAGGTTGCCGGTTCTCCTTTCACCAAGTTAACCCAGAGCCCAAGCTGAAGGAGACCGGGGACATAGATCAGAACAAAGTTGGCGAAGAGCATGAGTCCAAGCATACTCAGGAAGCTTCTTGATCTGATATACTTATCGGTGAAATGGCCTAGGAAAAGGGCAGCTAAAATAAAACCAATTATATATCCGCCGGTGGGCCCAGCAAGGTAACCCAGGCCACTGCCCCAGCCGGCAAACCAGGGCAGTCCAATGGCACCCAGTCCAGCATACATACCTAGACTTATACCTCCCCACCACCTTCCCAGGAGGACACCGGCGAGGAGCACGGCAAAGGTTTGCCCGGTCACCGGCACCGGACTCCAAGGGAGTGGGAATCTGACCTGAGCCATAAGGCCAGTAAGGCAGGCTATGCCAACGGCCAGGGCTAGCTTTTTAGGTATGCTAATCTCATACCTCCATCGGAAGACATCATATTTGGTTTGGCTGATTCTAGTAGCTATCGCCATATTTACCTCCATCATTAATTATTGGTTATGTATTCAGTTTGGGCACAGCCTAGAATTGGTGCGACTCAGTGTGCCTAAATGATTATCTCTTAAAGAAAGAATTGGGGAGAATATGGGTTAAAATTCCACGGGGTATTCTATCAGGTAATGGATAAATTGTCAACAAGGGGAACATGAAATAGCTGACCCTATTAAATAAAGTATTCTTAAGATGAGCAGTGAAGAGGGTAAATATTCCGTAACCGGATTTATTTATTACTCGGTTTCTCCGTGCCGATAAGGGCAATTTCTATGTTGCGGCCGCAGTTTGCGCAGGTTACGGTAAAGGTAACCGGCCGTTTCATTATTCGCTCGGCGATGGCGGTAACCACCGAGTCGATATTATCCAGGCGCTGGTCCAGCATATCCAGGCGGCTCTTGATACGTTCGACATCTGGCGCCGGCTCCTGGTCGGTCAGCCTGGTTTCCTCTTTCTTCGCCAAGACATATCCTCCCGGGGATTAAGGTCAGCCTAATTATACGTTCCGGACGGCAGCATGTCAAAAGTTGAATGTGGACGAATTATCCGGGGCGTTTCCTCGCCCGGAGTATTTCCCTTGATAGGCTTGGGGGCCTATATTCTCTGTCCCCCTTCTCTTGGGATATATGGTGACCTCGCTCCCTGTGTTCTGTTCTTATTAGGTGACCCTCCCCCTTTATCCCCCTCCCTTGGATAAGGGAGGGGGAATGTTTTGAAAGAGGGGCTTGGCCCCTCTTAAACACCCCATATTATTAACCTGGAGTAAGGAGAGCTAAAACACCTCACCTTATTAAACACAAATTAAGGAGAGCAAGACGCCCCGTCTTTCTAACCCAGAGCAAGGAGAGTTAAGACGCCCCACGCCATTAACCCAGGACAAGGAGAGTCAAAGAGAGGCGAAGCCTCTAAATATGTTTATAGGGAGTTTTAGAGGGACTTGGTCCCTCTCACATAACCCATTCCCCCTCCCTTATCCAAGGGAGGGGGATAAAGGGGGTGGGTTTCCAAAATAAAACCCGAGGGATGCGGTCACCATATATTCTAAGAGAAGGGGGACAGAGAATATAGGCCCCCAAGCC
>DAOWCR010000137.1 GCA_030639445.1 Dehalococcoidales bacterium | reverse complement strand
GGTAGGTCTCACTACGGCGGTCCCTGTCCGGCGCGGAAGCAATTTTCCCCTTGCCATCAAGCTCGAGCTGCGGGTCGATACCACAAACATTCTCACCGCAGACCAGTGTAATCCCGCTGAGAGCCGCGCCAATAGCAAACTGTTCCCAGTTCTTGCGGGCTATCTCCGTGGAACCCAGCGCCCCGGTGAAGACGGGAATCTTCATCTTGACTTTAATATCCCAGCCGTACGCCGTCTCGGTATCGACCGACGGAAAAACGGCCGTATCCGGGTTGCCGTCGACACCCTTGGGCAGCCCTCTAGCCCCCAGGGCATATCCCTGGATATTAAGGTGTGAGTAGTCAAGGGGATATTCCTTATCGCCTCCCGCCGTGATATCCCCGAAAGGTCCGGGATAGATTAATTCCCGACCGCGGAAGGTTGCCTTGAATACCTCACAGTTTCCGGTACAGCCGTCAAAGCAGCGGCTGCAAATACCACTCATTGGGGCCACATTCCGGGAACGGTTAGCCGTCCTGGTGGCATCATTGGCGTTTGGTCTTTGCAGGTTCATTTTTCAACACTCCTTTTATTATTTTTCTATTCTCAATTTTGAGCGCGGTATCGTCTTTCTTACCGGTAGATACCAGCGCCTCATCAATATACCGCCACTTTCCGAAAAACCTTCCTTGATTATTTAACGGCAAGCGGTAGGCACTTGCCACATATCAGAATAGCATAACTTTTCTTTATTATCAATACCATTCGTAAATAACATTAGATAAAAGCTCAGGAAGCTGGCAGGCGATATGGAAAGAATGAAGGGCTATTTTGCCGTATTAGCCCATATTGCCGCCCAGTATTGGAAATAGGGCAGGGGCAACGCCGCTGCCCTGCCCGTTAAAAATAACTAAATAAAAACAACCCGGCCGCGGAAAGTACCGTTGGCCGAGTTATGCCCGCGCCACCGACGTCTCAGGGTTCAAGAGCAGCCATCAGCTGAACCCCGGCTACCATCGCTTCTCCCTGTTACGGCGTCCTCGTCTCTTCACGTGCCAGCTTGGTCTGGACACGGGCCAGAAGCTCCTTTGTCTTCACCGGCTTCACTACATAGTCATCCGCGCCGAGAGCCAGGGTCCGTTTCACAGCCTCCACCTCACCGGTTGAAGTGAGCATGATTACGGGGATATTGCTGTGCTGCCGTATCAGGTCAAGGACCTGGAAGCCATCAAGCTCGGGCATAATAATGTCCAGGATAATGAGGTCGGGCTTTTCATCTCGCACTTTTCGCAAGCCCTCCAGCCCGTCGAAGGCAGTGATGACATTATAGCCTTCTTTTTGCAAGGCGCGCTCGGCGAGTAACACCAGAGAACGGTTATCATCAACTACCAGAATGCGCCCTTTGCGCCTTATCGTTTCCTCTTTCCTGGCTCTAAGCTCACCGAGCTGGAGCAGGTCTTGCACCCGGTCCCTCAACTCTGTGGCCGAAAACGGTTCCGCCAAAAAATCGTAAGTTCCTACCCGGTAACCTCCTTGCCGGTTATGGAGATTAATGGCCGACCGGTAGCCTTTCAGGGCAATTATCCTCTTCTCTTCCGCCTCTCCCTTGATCGTGGTGAAGAGCACCGGTATGTGGACAGTATCTGGGTTTTTCTGCAACTGCTGATAGACTCTGTACCCGTCCACTTTAGGCATAATCGTGTCCAGAATGACCAGGTCCGGCTTTTCCTCACTCGCTTTTTTTAAGCCCACCCGCCCATCAAAGGTAGTGAGCACGTCGTAGCCTTCTCTTTGCAGGACACGCTCGATAAACCATACCATTGAATGGCGGTCATTTATGATAAGGATACGCGCTTTGCCGTTCATCTTTGTTTCCCCCCGTGCATTACGGACTTCCTCCCGGACTGGTCTGGTAAAAGTCTATTATCTAACCAGCGGGCGGCCCTTTCCGCGAATAAGCCAGGTCACGACCCGAAAAGAAAGCGGCAAATCGTGCCAGCTCCGCTTCCAATTCGCCCAGCAATCCGTCTGTCCCGGCGAGGTCCCCTTCCCGGCCTATCGTTTCCAGTCGTAGAGCCACCGCACTTACCACCCGACCCCCCAGGTTGCTGGCCGCTCCTTTGATACCGTGCGCCGCCTCCTTAACCGCCAGCGCATCTTGCTGTTCCAGGCCCGCTCTCAGCATTTCCATCTGCCGGGGGCAGTCCTCCTCCAGGAACATCCTGACCGCTGCCTGCAGGAGTTCCTCATCCCCATCGACTAACTCCAGGGCAGCCGCAACGTCCACCGGTGGCGCCGACTCGTATTTTCCGTCCGGAGATAGCAGGTCTT
>DAOWCR010000115.1 GCA_030639445.1 Dehalococcoidales bacterium | reverse complement strand
TCTTTGACTCTCCTTGCTCTGAAGTTAAGAGGTAGAGTGTTTTAGCTCTCCTTGCTCCGGGTTTAATAATACGGGGCGTTTTAGCTCTCCTTGCTCTGGATTAGTAACGTGGGGTGTCTAAGAGCGGCGTCAGCCCCAAAATATGATTACAGGGAGTTTTAGAGGGACGAAGTCCCTCTTTTTATTCTATCTCCCCCTCTCCTTTTAAGGAGAGGGGGATTAAGGGGGTGAGGTCAAATACTTACCTTAAACAACCTCCTTTAAGCGCTTTCTGGGGCTGTGATATAATACAGGTGAGGCAGATTAGTTATGTTAGACCGACTGGAAAGAATAGAAAAACGCTATCAGGAGCTGGATGAGCAGATGGCGGCGCCGGAAATCGCCTCCGACCTGAAGCAGCTCCAGGCTCTGGCCCAGGAGAGAGCCAGCCTTGAGGAACTGGTAACCAAGTACCGGGAATATAAAACGACCTCAGCCTCGCTGGCCGAGACCAGAGCCATGCTGGGCGACGGGCAGGACGAAGAAATGGCCGCCCTGGTCAAGCAGGAGATAGAAAGTCTTGAATCAGAGCTGGACCGCCTGCTTCAGGAATTAAAAGTCGCTCTCCTGCCCAGAGACCCCAATGACGCCAAAGACATCATCGTGGAAATCCGGGCGGGGGCGGGCGGTGATGAAGCCGGACTCTTCGCCGCCGACCTCTTCCGCATGTACAGTCGCTATGCCCAGGCGAAAAATTGGGGCACCGATATCATCAGCCTCAACGAAAGCGGCATCGGCAGCCTCAAGGAAATCATCTTTGAAGTCAAAGGCAAGGGCGCTTTCAGTCGCCTGAAATATGAAAGCGGCGTGCACCGGGTGCAGCGGGTACCGACCACCGAGTCCTCGGGTAGAATCCACACTTCCACCGCCACGGTAGCCGTCCTGCCCAAGGCCGAGGAAGTGGACATCGCCATCAATCCTGACGACCTGAAAACCGACATCTTCCACAGCGGGGGGGCCGGGGGACAGAATGTCAACAAGGTGGCCACTGCCGTCCGCCTCACGCACCTGCCCACCGGCATGGTGGTCACCTGCCAGGACGAGCGCTCGCAGTTGCAGAACAGGATAAAGGCAATGTCAGTGCTGCGGAGCCGGCTACTGGACATAGAGCGGCGCCAGCAGGAAGCAAAGATAACCTCGGAGCGGCGCTCCCAGGTGGGCACCGGCGACCGCTCCGAAAAGATACGGACCTATAATTTCCCCCAGGACCGCATTTCTGACCACCGCATCAGCCTGACCCTCCACAACCTGCCTCGCATCATGGAAGGTGATCTTGACGAACTCATTGACGCCATAGCCACCAGTCACCAGGCAAAACAGCTGGAGGAACAGACCGCGTGACCCTGAAGCAGGCTCTCGAGCAGGCTCGTGAGATTCTGGCGTCCAACGACATTGAAGATGCTTCCCTGGAGAGCGAACTGTTGCTCCGGCATACCCTGAAGATAGACCGGGTCCGGCTGTATCTGGACCTCGGCCGTGAGCTTATCCCGAAACAGGAAGAAGCTTTCTGGCACCTGGTGGCCCGCCGCCGGAAAGGCGAGCCCACCGCCTACATCACGGGACACCGCGAGTTTTACGGCCTTGATTTCCATGTTGCCCCCGGTGTCCTCATCCCCCGGCCGGAAAGCGAACTGCTGGTGGAAAAGGCCCTGGACATTGCTCACCACCAGCCGGTCACCACCGTTGCCGAAATCGGCACCGGCTGCGGCGCCATTGCCATCAGCCTGGCGCGGCACCTGCCGGAAGCCAGAATTTACGCCACCGATATCTCGGCACCGGCGCTAAAAATCGCCCGGCGCAACTGCCGGAAACACGGGGTAGCGGATAACATCCGGCTGCTGGCTGGAGATATGCTTGACCCCCTGCCCGAGCCGGTTGACCTTATCATCGCCAACCTGCCTTATGTTAAAGCCTCGGAGCTGCCCCATACCGGCCCGGTCAGCTTTGAGCCAATAGTGGCTTTAGACGGAGGCCCGGCCGGACTGGAAAAGATACGCCGCCTGTGTCGGCAGGCGAGCGGCAAGCTTGCCCCCCGGGGCTGTTTGCTGCTGGAGGTCGGGCAGGGGCAGGCGGCCGCGGTTACCGCCTGCCTGCGCGGTCTATTCCCCTCGGCGGCCATAGCTGTTACCCCGGACCTGAGCGGAATTGAGCGGGTGGTCAGCCTTTGCTTGACACCAGATTACCTTGATGCTAGATTAGCCTATGGAATAAGGAGTTAACCGTGTTATCTCAAGCCGAAGTAGTCATTGTCGGCGGAGGCGTTGCCGGCTGCTCTATCGCCTATCACCTGGCCAAGCAGGGAGTCCCCTCTCAGATAATTGAAAGGGATGCCATCGGGAGTCAAGCCTCAGGCAAGGCCTGGGGAGTGATTTCACCGTCCACCAATCTGGTACTATACGTTGAAGGCAGCTGGGTGCCGGAGGGAAGCATGAGAAACTGTCTGGGCCTCTCCGATGAAGGCCTCCGCCGGTTCCCTCAACTGGCCCAGGAGCTGAAGGAGGAGGGAGGGATTGATGTCGGGTATGGCGAACTCCCGGTGATTCGCGCTGTTTTTGACGAAAGTGAAGAAAAATATCTCAAGGAACGAGTGTCCCAACTAAAGAGTGAGAGCTTTGAAGTGAGCTGGATTGAGGCGGAAGAGGTAAAAGCCCGGTGCCCGGATATTGCCCCGGGAATTCGCGGGGGCACGCTCTGGTCCGGACAACAGGTTGAATCCTATAAATATACGCTGGCCCTGGCCCAGGCCGCGGAGGCAAAAGGGGCCAGCATCAGGCAGGGTGAGGCCGTGGGGTTGCGCGGTCAGGGGTCAAGAGTCGCCTCGGTAGTCCTCGCCGCGAGGGAGGTGGAAACCGACGTGGTGGTTCTGGCGATGGGACCCTGGACCGGACAGGGCACCGGCTGGCTGGGGAAAGAGATACCCATGAGGGTGTTACGGGACCAGTGCCTGGTGCTGGAGGTACCACAACGACTGCCACCATGGCGGATTACCAGCGGCCTGGGGGGAGGGGTGGCGATTGTGCCCAAGGTTGATGGTAAAGTGATACTGGGTCATCGGGAAGACGATATGGTAGACTTTGACGACAGGCCAACGGAAGAATTCGGACTCTCCGTGATGCAGATGGCCGTGGATACGATTCCCAGACTGGAAGAGGCCAGGCTAATTGAGCACCGGGCGGCACTGGTGGCCTGGCATCCCTCCGGCGGTCAGCCCCTGCTGGGCCGTCTCCCCGGGTGGGACAACGTGTACCTGGTCACCTGGCTGGCCGGGTTCGGTATTCAGTGGAGCCCGGCGCTGGGCCGTATTATGGCTGACCTCATTGTCAAAGGTCACTCGGCAGAACCGATAGAGCCTTTCAGTCCGGCGGGATACGTATCGTGAGGGCAGCTTCCTATCACTCTTAAAGCGAAGGGGAAAATTAACATGAATATGATTGTCTGCGTGAAGCAGGTGATTGA
>DAOWCR010000096.1 GCA_030639445.1 Dehalococcoidales bacterium | reverse complement strand
TCCCTGAGGTTGAAAACCCGCGCCATATTGGTGGCCCTCTCCCCTACTTTCAAAATTTCAAATACGGTGGTGTTCCAGCCGGTGACCGCCCTGACCAGTGCTGCCGTCCTTTCGAAGCCGACGCGACCCAGCGACATGACAAAGTAACAGCAGACGGCACAGTTCAGAAAATGTATCCAGTCGGCATAGTGAGCCACCAGCTGCACTTTCGCCGCCGAGAGGTCATCGGCCGGCATCGGCTCCAGCACACCCAGCGCCTGAATGTCCTCCATCAGTCCCGTCATGGAGACGTACACGGTGTCGTGGATATTGTGGCAGTGGTCGGCGCCCGTGGGCGATATGGCGTAGCCTACCCCCAGGCCCTGCTTCAGGCGAGGCTCGTGCATGGGTAGCTCCAGGCCTTTAATGTGCATGGCATACTTTTCGGCGCCTTTGCCTATTTTTTTGGCCGCCCGGGCCACCCCCTCCGCCAGTAAATCGCCGAGGCCTTCACGCCGCGCAATCTGCTCGACCATCTGCACCATGGCCGGAGCATTGCCGAAGCGCAGGTCCAGTCCGCCGGTGTCCTGTTTCGTCAGCAAGCCGTTTTCAAAGCACTCCATGGCAAAGGCAATGGCCATACCGCAGGAGATGGTGTCCACACCGTAGGCATTGGCTATTTCATTACCCTTGGCGATAGCTTTCAGGTCAGTTATGTCGCAGTTGGAGCCCAGGGCAGCTATTGTCTCATACTCCGGGCCTCCGTACTGAGGGTCAACGGTATAGGGCTCAGCCACTTTCACTTCCCGCTTGCACTGAACCGGGCAGGCAAAGCAGGCCCGTCTCTTCACCAGAATGGTTTCGGCCATGGTATCACCGGTAATCTTATCGGCATCATCGATAGAGCCCAGCTGGAAATTGCGGGTGGGCAGACCTCCCAGGCCATTTAAGGAATCAATTATCTGGGCGGTGCCAAAGTTCCGCATCCTCTTGATAGGTACCGGAGCGTTGTCTCTTATCCAGCGGGCGAGCTCTTTGACGCCCGGCGGGTCCGCCAGAGAAAGCGCCTGGGTGCCCCGGCAGGCGATGGCCTTGAGGTTCTTGGACCCCATCACCGCCCCCATACCCGTCCGGCCCGCGGCCGCGTCTAAATCATTCATCACCGAGGCAAAGCGCACCAGCTTTTCCCCGGCAGGTCCAATCTGGGCCACTTTTATCTGCGCATCACCCAGCTCTTCACGGATGGCATTCTGGCACTCCAGGGCCTTCATCCCCCAGAGGCGGCCGGCGTCTTTCAGCGAAGCCTCGCCGTCTTTAATAAAAAGATAGACCGGCTTGGCCGCCTTACCCTCAATAACTATGGCATCAAAACCGGCCATCTTGAACTCAGCGCCCCAGTAGCCCCCGGCATCAGCCTCGCCATAGCCCCCGGTAAGCGGGGACTTGGCCCCCACGCTGTGGCGGCCACAGCCACCGACCGGCGCACCGGTCAGAGGCCCCGCGGCGAAGATAAGTTTATTCTGGGGGCCCAGCGGGTCAACTCCCTTTGGAACTTCCTTGAGCAGAAAGTAGCCGACAAAGCCCTCGCCGCCGAAGTACCGGCGGTAAAAACTCTCCGGAAATTCCTCGGTGGTCAATTTCCCCGAGGAGAGGTCAACCCTCAAAATCTTGCCATTATACCCGTACGGCATGTCTGTCCTCCTGATTAATTATTCTTAGGCGGGAAAACCAGGACCGGCCGTCCCGCTTTCGCCAACCACACAATTTCCGTATATCTTACCATAAATTACCGGCCTATATCACCACCGCCAGGGTGGTTCCGTTGACAAACCGGAAGAATAGTGCTATTTTCAGGGCATCCGCACTTTTAACTGCGCCCACACCTGTGGGCAAGACAGCAATAGCTAAAGAAAAGGAGGCACTATGGCACAGACAGAAGTCCGCGTAGCCTGGGAACCGCTCAGTGAGTTCACCAAAGAAGTGTTTGTCCGGGCGGGTATGCCCCCGCAGGACGCCGCCACCGAGGCCGGAGCACTGATATGGGCCAACCTGAGGGCGGTGGACTCCCACGGAGTCCTGCGGGTTCCGTGGTACGTGGAAAACATTGACAAGGGAGTGATGAACCCCAAGCCCAATATCCGGGTGGAAAAAGAAACGCCGGCCACCCTGCTGATTGAGGCTGACCGCGCCCTCGGCCCGGTGGTCACCGTCTTCGCCGTGGACCTGGTGATAAAAAAAGCGAAGCAGGTGGGCATTGGCTGGGCGATAATCCGCAACCTGACCCACCAGGGAGCCCTGGGTTACTACTCGCAGATGATAGCCGAAAAAGGCATGGCCGGCATCGTTTTCGTCTGCAACCCGCCCAACATGGCCCCCCACGGCGCCCGGGTTGCCGGGGTACACAACAGCCCGATAGCCATATCGGCACCGGGGAAACGCCACCGCCCCCTGACCCTAGACATGGCCACCAGCGTGGTCGCCGGCGGCAAACTCTGGCTGGCCGTGGACAAGGGTATTCCCATCCCACTGGGCTGGGCGCTGGACAAGGACGGCAATCCCACCACCGACCCCAAAAAGTACGCCACGCTCCTGCCGGTGGGCGGGCCCAAAGGCTCCGGACTGGCGCTTATGTTTGAGTGCCTGTCCAGCGTCATGGCGGGCAGTCCAAAACTGGAACCGTCGCTGCTGGGCAAGGTCCCGAAGCAGGAGACGGAGGGAAAATCAGGGGTCAAGTGGGAAAGACCGGGGCTGGTCCCTCTCCACAACCAGAACAGCGTCGTCGCCGCCATTGACATCAGCACCTTCACCGACCTGGAAAGCTACAAGGAGCATATCGATAACCTCATCGACGGCATAAAAGCCCTGCCCAAGGCCGAAGGGTTTGACGAGATATTCGTACCCGGGGAACCGGAAGAAAGGACCTATCTGGAACGTTCCCGGAAAGGCATTCCGCTTCCCGGGGGCACCGTCCGTAACCTGCGGGGCATCGCCGAAAGGTTTGGCATCAAGTTACCACCGGGTCTATAAAAAAAACGTATCGGGAGGACTTTCATGGCCACCAATGTAACCCTTAACTTTAAAAAGAGACTGCAGGCGGGTGAGATTGTCTACGGGCAGACCATCGGCCCCGGCAACGACCCCCAAAAAACAGTCAAGGCGTTGAAGGACTTCGGTTTTGATTTCATCATCATGGAAAGCGAACACAGCCTGATAAACAAAGAGACCGTCTTCGAATTTATTCGCGCTTCCCGGGAGATGGAGATACCCATCTGGCTCCGTCCGGAAGAAAACTCCGCTCACTTCCGGTGCTATCTGGATGCCGGGGTCAACGGGCTGATGTTACCGCAGGTTGACACCGTGGAGGAAGCCTTATACGCCGTTAACCAGTCCTACTTCCCGCCCATCGGGCACCGGGGGGCCGGCATCGGGATGAGCCCCTATCTGCTTGACGCCCAGAATCCGGCGGAGATGCCGCTGCTGGAGATAATGGCCTACGTCAATAACAACACATTCCTCTTCCCGCAGACGGAGTCGGTGAAATGCATCGGCAACCTGCCCCGCATCCTGGGTCTGGAGGG
Source organism: Dehalococcoidales bacterium (assembly GCA_030639445.1). Taxonomy (GTDB): domain Bacteria; phylum Chloroflexota; class Dehalococcoidia; order Dehalococcoidales; family RBG-16-60-22. Next base: position 1,172 of record DAOWCR010000096.1, on the reverse strand, counting down.
CATCACCGGGACAATGGTGGGGACCAATGACCTCATAATTGATATTGGCGACATTCCCCCCAAAGCGCTGCGGGGGGAACTGGCGGCCTCCGAGGTCGTGGAAGACAAACTGAGGCAGATTGTCCGAATCTGTCGGGAAACCGGTAAGGCAGCGGGTATCGGCGGGTTTGCCCCCAAGGCCATGGCCAAGTGGGCCAGGGAAGGCTACCAGCTGTTCACACTGGGCTACGTCATTGGCGGTAACGTGAACAACCTGCAACCCCGCATTGAGGAGATAAAATCGGTCATCGGCTAGCCGGCCGGTATTTCAGCTTGAGAAAGTGCTCGCAGGCCTCCTCCCAGTAAGGGTTCGGTTTTGGCTGGTATAAGTCCGGACGGAAAGAGCGCCGGGCAATAAGGCTGCTGACTACCAGACGCCGATGGCGCCGCCGTCTTTACGAGGGTCGGAGCCCGCAATAAGGACGCCGCTGGCCGGATTTATCATAATTGCCTGCCCCCCACCGAACTGCTGGGAGTACGGGTCGTCCAGTTCCACTATGCGGTGTCCTTTTTTGGCCAGCCCCCGAAGGACACCGGGAGGTATCGCCGGCTCCAGGGCACATTCATTGCCCTGAAGATAGCGGAACCGGGGAGCATCCAGGGCCGTCTGCACGTCCATGCCGAAGTCAATAATGTTGAGCAGCACCTGGACCTGTCCCGGCGGCTGCATAAAGCCGCCCATAACGCCGAAGGTGAGGAATAAATTACCGTCCTGGAAGACCATACCCGGGATTATGGTATTGTAGGGCCGCTTGCGTGGGGCGATACAGTTGGGATGGCCGGCCTCAAGGGAGAACAGGCTGCCGCGGTTTTGCAGGCAGATACCGGTGCCCGCCACCACCATGCCGGAGCCGAACGCCTGGTAGAGGCTGTTGATAAACGAGACGCTGTTACCCTCGCCGTCAGTCACCGCCAGGTAAACGGTATCGCCCTCAGGTTCCAGATTACCCGCCTCCGCCCTGGGCATCGCCTTATTCCGGTTGATGAGGTTCCTTCTCCGCCCGGCATAAGACCCGGTGAGCAATTTCTCCAGGGGGATATCCACAAAATCGGGGTCGGCCACATATCGGCCGGCATCGGCAAAGCCCAGTTTCACCGCCTCTATCAGCACGTGCAGGTACTCCGGGGAATTA
>DAOWCR010000062.1 GCA_030639445.1 Dehalococcoidales bacterium | reverse complement strand
GGCCGTCGCCAGGGCTTTGGTTACCTTTTTCATGAAATCACGGTAGTAAGTGGGGCAGGCCGTGGCGACATAGGATATGTCATGAGCCACGGCAATCGCCGGCAGGTTCTTCTTCCAGGTCACCTGCCCGATACTTTCCTTGCCGTGGGGAGAGGTGGTGGTGGACGCGCCGTAAGGCGTGGCGGAAGACCGCTGAATCCCGGTGTTCATATAAGCCTCGTTGTCCAGGCAGATGTAGACCAGGTCATGTCCCCTTTCTAGCGCTCCGGACAGCGCCTGAAGTCCGATATCGCTGGTGCCGCCATCGCCAGCCAGGGCCATTATCTTAATCCCCTTATCAGGGCGTTTTCTTTTCTTTATCATCGCTTTCAGGCCGGCTTCAACGCCGGAAGCCACCGCGGCGGCATTCTCAAACAGGGTATGAATCCAGGGGACACGCCAGGCAGTATGAGGAAACGGCGAAGCGATCACCTCCATGCACCCGGTAGCGTTAACCACGATGACATTTTCCCCGGCCGCTTTAGCCGCCAGCCGGACGGCCAGCGCCTCGGCGCAGCCGCTGCACGCCCGGTGTCCGGGAGTAAAAGGTTCGATTTCCGTGATTATGCCGGGGCCATGTTCTTCTAAAGGCTTTGCCATTACTTTTGCCATTATGCTCTCACCTCAAACATCTCAAATGCTTGTTCGCTGCCTGTCCGGGCTACTTTGGTGCCCTGCTCAATCATATCTTCAAACCCGGCCATGGAAATATCCCGGCCGCCCAGCCCGCCGACAAAGCCGACCACTCTGGGTTTGTTGATCTCATCATATAAAGCTGACCTGACCTCGGCGCAGACCGGACCTCCCGGCCCGCCAAAGGAAAGCGCCCTATCCAGCACAATGAGCACCTCGGCGTCTTTCACCGCCTGGCGAAACTCAGCAAAGGGGAAAGGCCGCCATAAACGGAGCTTGAGCAGTCCGACCGGCTTACCTTCGTCTCTCATCTTGTCCACGGCCACCATCGCCGTCTCGCTATAGCTGCCCATAGTCATCAGGAGCGTTTTAGCCCCCTCCGCCTGGTATTTTTCCACCGGGGAGTAATAGCGTCCGAAAGTTTTGCCAAAATCCTGCCAGCACTCGGTAATAACCTCTTTTGAAGCCCTCAGGTTCTGGTCCTGCGCGTACTTTACCTCGGTGTAGATAAACGGTGGCGCAAAAGCGCCCATCGTCACCGGCTTTTCCGGGTCCAGCGGCAGAGGGGGGTTAAACGGGGGGATAAACCGGGCCACGGCACTCTGTTCTGGAAGCTCAATCGGCTCAATCACGTGGGTCAGGTGGAATCCGTCCATATGAATCATCGCCGGCAGCAAGACCCGCCTGTCCTCACTAATGCGGAAGGCGCAGATGACGTTGTCAACGGCCTCCTGTCCATTCTCCACGAAAAGCTGTATCCAGCCGGTATCCCGGACGGCCATAGCGTCGGCGTGGTCACCCCAGATACTTATCGGGGCGGACAATGCCCGATTGGCCACCGTCATCACGATGGGCAGCCGCATGGCTGAGGCCACATATAACACTTCGTGCATCAGTTCCAGTCCCTGGCCAGCAGTAGCGGTGAAGGTGCGTGCCCCGACGGCTGACGAACCGAGGCAGGCGCTCATCGCCGAATGCTCCGATTCCACCGGGATGTAAGCGGCCCGCAATTCGCCATCGGCGACCAGGTCCGCCAGGTGTTCCACAATGTGAGTTTGCGGAGTGATGGGGTAAGCGGCAATCACGTCAGCATCGACCAGCTTGACCGCCTCACTAACGGCGACCGAGACTTCCAAACCTACTTTTTTCGCCATTAGCCCGCCTCCTCTTCCATGGTTATGGCATCTTTAGGGCATTCCTCGGCGCAGATGCCGCATCCCTTGCAGTAATATAAATCAGGCAAAAAATAGCCTTCCTCAGTTTTGGCAATACAGCCCTCGGGGCAGAAATAATAGCAAAGGGTGCATTTGTTGCACTTGTCAAGGTCAAACACCGGTCTCCGGGACTTCCAGTCGCCGGTCCGGAACTGGATGGCGTTCCCCGGCTCGGTGATAAAGCAGCCAATCTCTATCTCCTGCCAACCCAGTTCGCCTTTATCTTTAGTCTTCGCCATCTATCGCTACTCTCCTGTTAAGGTTTCTTGATAAGCTTTTTCCATCGTTTTAACGTTCCGCTCGGCCAGTTTACCGAAACGTTTTTCCAGGGGCTCGCTCATTGAGGCCATATTGATAACGCTGGTAGTTTTGATTAAAGCGCCAATCATGGTGGTATTCACAATCGGCACGCCCAGTTGTTCCTGGGCAATCCTGGTAGCGTCAACAGTTGCCACCCGGCTTTTCAGGCCAAGCTCAGCCTTGATTTCCCCGGCCGACTTTTTGGAATTAACGATAATGATGCCCTCTTCCTTCAGTCCGGAGGCGACATCTATGATGGACATCAAGGTGAGGTCAAGCACCATCACCACGTCGGGCTGGTCTACTTCCGCCCTGGTCCGGATAGGTTCGGTACTGCTTATCCGGTTAAAAGCCAGGACCGGCGCGCCTCTCCTTTCCGGGCTGAAACTGGGAAACGCCTGGGCGTACTTGTCTTCACTTATGGCCGCCTGCGCTACCAGTTCCGCCGAGGTAACCGCACCCTGGCCGCCGCGACCGTGCCACCTGATTTCAATTAGGTTTTTATCTACCATTTAGCTCTCCTGACGATACTGAAACGCCCCTGGAGCGACTTGAACGCTCGCCCCCAGCTCCGGAGGCTGGTGCTCTATCCGTCTGAGCTACAGGGGCACTGGTCATATTATACCCCGCAGCTTAAAGGAGGGCAAGAAAGACACCCGCAGTATTATAACCGCCTTTCCAGCACAACACAAATATTGACATTTCCCGCCTTTGCCCATAAAGTTACTCTAGTAGAGGAAACGCGCTTTGGTATGGGTTAAGTTTATTTTTTGCATTCTGATTATCTTTTTCTCGGGGAGGAAGATAGCCAGATATGGAGATATTGTCGCCGAAAAAACCGGCCTCGGCGGAGTCTGGATAGGACTCATCCTCCTGGCCTTGATTACCTCGCTGCCAGAACTTTTCAACGGAGTGAGCGCGGTAATCATAGTTGACGCGCCTGACCTGACCGTGGGGAACCTCCTCGGGGCTAACGCCTTCAACCTGCTGAACCTGGCCCTTCTTGATATCGCCTGCCAGAACAGCTCTCTCCTCGCCGTGGCCAGCCGGACGCATCGGCTGACCGCCTGGCTCAGTCTGCTTATGGTGCTGCTGGTGGCGGTCTCTCTTTTTATCAGCAGCCGGTTTCATGCCCTGGGTATTGGCTGGGTAGGCTGGTACACACCGGCCATTATCATTTTTTACCTTGTTTTTTTGCGGGTAATCTACTTTTTCGAACAGCGCCAGCCTTTTTCCCAGGAAACCGGTTTGAAGAAATACGAGGCAAAGTCTACCGGCCGAGTCTATCTCCATTTCGCCATGTGGGGCGCCATTATCATCGGCGCCGGAATCTGGCTGGCGATAATCGGCGACGAGATAGACTTTATTTACGGGTGGGGAGAGAGCTTCGTGGGGAGTCTTCTCCTGGCTTTCACCACCACCCTGCCGGAGATGACGGTTTCTTTCACCGCGATGAGAATGGGAGCGAAGGACATGGCCATTGCCAACATGCTGGGCAGCAACCTGTTTAACATGGCTATCATTCCGGTAGACGACCTGCTTTACCTGAAGAGTCCGATTCTGGCCGCCGTTTCGGGAAGCCACCTGATTACGGCCTTGGCCGTCATGGTGATGACATTGCTATTTATTGCCGGGCTCCGCTTCAAGCCCGGAAGGTTACTCAGACTGAGCTGGTGCAGTTCAGCCCTGATCGGGCTGTTCCTGATCAGCGCTTACTTCAGTTTCACCCAGCCTAGTCTTGGTTTTCTTTTTCAATGGTAATTTCGGTTCCCGAGGGCACCTGCTTCAGGACAGTGGCATCGCCAATAACCCGGCCAAAGACATTACACGGACTGGCCGGACGGGGCCGGGCACCTTCACTCATCGGGGTGGGGCCGAAGAAGATACAGAAGCCATTCCCCTGCGGCCAATAAGCCAGGTCCCCAACGTCCACTAGTTCCTGCGCGTCCTCCGGGCCAATGCTGACCGGGATGGAGAAATATATTTCATCCCCCCAGCGGTTGCCGCGCTCTTTAAGTGGTAAGGCTTCCCAGATTGCCTGAGCTGTCCTGGTCTCATTCAGCTCGGCGGCTACTTCAATCTGTCCCGCCTTGATTTTAATTTTCTTCGCCATATTGAAACCCTCCTCCAGAATTAAAGGCCACTTTTTACTCTTTGTCAATCAGTCAGGTTAACCGGAGTGTTAGAATAAAACATCCCAGACCAGCAGGGCAACTAGGCACAGCAGCACCACCAGCACCATGACGCCCAGTGGAATCCGGTAGCGGTCAGGGCTGAAGTGTGACGGTTCGGGGGCCGGTTTCCCGGTGCGGAAGAAAAGATGCCCGGCATGCCCGATGGTCTCGACCAGAAAGCCCGGAGGATTGGCGCCCAGCCTGACGGTAAGCTGGACTAGGCGGAGGGACAGGTCTTCCACTGCGTCCAGAAAGCGGCATAGCGCGACACTGAACACGCGGTAAGCCAGCCGGGACGGTCTCCGGTAGACCCAGTCGGTGTCCAGAGTAATCGTCGCTTCAACGTGAAGCTTCCTTATCACCAGCCAGAAGGCCAGCCCGGTAAAAATGAGCAGTTGCATCGTTTCCATCAGGTGGGAGGCGGTATAAGGCTGGTAATGGACGGCAAAGGGCAGCAGGTTATAGAGCAGCGCCGGGTAGACACCGATGGCGATGCATATCACGGCGGTCAGCGCCATGCCTAGGTACATGCCCAGCGGGATGCGTTTCGGCTTAAGCCCGCGGTCGGTGCTGAACCAGGTAAAATACGGAAGCTTCAGGCCGATGGAGAGGAAGGTGCCGATAGAAGCCAGGTTCAACAGCAGCACTATGACCCCCAGGTGCTCCAGCTCGGCGGCGTAGATTACCATGGACTTGCTCACGAAACCGCTGAAGAGCGGCACACCGGATATGGAGAAGGCGCCAACCATGAACAGTATCAGGACCAGCGGCGCGGACCGCACCAGCCCGCCGAGCTCGGTAAGCTTGTTCCGCCCGGTGATGTAGAGGACGGTGCCCATGCCCATGAACAGCAGCCCTTTATAGAGAATATGGGCAAAGGCATGGGCAATAGCCCCGTTGACCGCCATCGCGGTGCCGATGCCCACGCCGCTGACCATATAGCCGACCTGGCTGATGATATGATAAGCCAGCAGGCGCCGGCCATCGTTGGCCAGGAAGGCGAAAACGACGCCGTAGACCGCCATGATGGCGCCGGCCCATATCAACAGCTCCAGCCCGGCAAACCCGCGGGCGAGGGCATAGACGGCCACCTTGGTGGTGAAAGCGCTGAGGAAAACACTGCCAGTAACCGTCCCTTCAGGGTAAGAATCGGGCAGCCAGCCGTTAAGCGGTGGGACGGCCGCATTGAGGGCGAAGCTCAAAAGAATCAAGGATGAGGCGATGCCGCCGTCAAAGTGGTTGAACATTATCGAGCCGGTCTCCCCGATATGCCACAGAATACCGGCCATCAGGGCGCTGCCGCCAAAGGCGTGCACTATAAGATAGCGGAAACCGGCCCGCCTGGCCCCCGGCGTCCGCCGCGCCCAGATGAGAACGAGAGAGGCCACGGCCATTATTTCCCAGAAGACGAGCAGGGTAAACAGGTCGCCGGCAAAGACCACGCCCAGCGAGGAGCCGACATAGAGCAGCGCCGATACCTGCTGCAGGGTGTCTTTCAAATGAAAACCGTAGACCCCACCCAGGAACCCCATGATGACGAAGACATAGCCGAAGGCGAGGCTTAGCTTGTCCACCCGGCATAATACCAGCTCGTAGTTCAGGAAAGGCATCGTCAGGGTTGCCCCCGGTTCCAGGCGCAGGAGAAGGAAGAAGGCGGCTAAGGGAAATACCAGGAAGGCGGCCGCTCTCATCCGGCGCGGCAGCACCGGCAGCAGGACTGCCCCGAGCAGGAAGATAAACGCCGGCGGGAAATTACTCATCGTCATCGTCATTATCGTAGTGGTCCTCATCACGCTGCAGCCAGTAGTGTCCGAGCAGCTTGGCCACCGCGATTAGCGCCAGACAACCGAGAAACCCGAACAGGGAAAAGAACCCGGCCAGGTGAGACCAGGGAAAACCATTGTGTGCCTGCCCGCGCACCAGGAAGATATCAAGTAAAACGAAGATGACCAGCGCGGCAATGGTAATCACCAGTATTCGCTTCATAGTCTACCTCCACCGAGCACACTGCCGGCGACGCGGGCCGCCAGTTGGAATAAGAAGGGGAACCGGTCCGGGAAGAGTCCGAGTAAAAGCGAAAACACGGCGGTCAGCACCAGGGGGATTAACATTGACGGTGACGCCTCGCCGAATTTAACGAACTTGTCAGAACGCCTGAAAAAGGCGCGGCCGACGATACTGAGAAGGTAGCCGGCGTTAAGCACCCCGCTGATAAGAAATGTTGCCGCGTAGATTGTCTGCCCAACGTCCAGCGCCCCCTGCACCAGATACCATTTACTGATGAACCCGCTGACCGGCGGTATTCCGGCCAGCCCCAGCGAGGCCAAAGCGAAAGCGCCCATGGTTACTGGCATCTGCCGGCCGATTCCGTTCAGTTCGCTTACGTTCTGGCAGTGCGTTCGGACATAGATAGCCCCGGCGCAGAAAAAGAGGGTAATCTTCATCATCGCGTGGTTGACAAGG
>DAOWCR010000056.1 GCA_030639445.1 Dehalococcoidales bacterium | reverse complement strand
AGGACTTATCGCCAGCAAAGACGGTAAGCCAGAATATCCACCAGCCCACACATAAACCAGAGCAGGTCTTTGACCACGGTCATTATCGTTATTCCTTCCGTATTGAAACTAGTAAGAGGGTGCTGCTCCCGGCGGCCGCCTGCCCAGCAGTTCCTTCAGTATCTTGTTCCTTGTCTCCAGCCGCACCGGCAGGTTGCGCTCAAATGAGTCCACCTCTTCCCGGGCGACACCGGCCAGGTTGGCGAGCTCCTGCTGCGTCAACATCAAGGAAATGCGCATCTTCCTGGTCTTAAAGATGGGCACCGGTGCGTAATCAGCCGACGGAGCTTTAGCCACGGTTATGCTACCCCTATGCCTACATGATACCGGTTCTACTCCGGACAGGGATAGTACCTGCGGACTCGTTTCGCTGAGCCCTTAGGACTAATAGTGGGCAATAAGATTACTGCCTGGCACGAAAATTTAAAGAACCCCGGCAGCGCGCGGCCACTTGACACGGGTAACGCATCTACTTAAATTGAACAGAGAAAATGCCAGACACCGGGTCAAAAATAAAACAGGGACTTCTGGCCGGGTGGCCTATCTGCCTGGGCTACGTTCCCGTTGGCCTCGCCTTCGGGGTGCTCGCCGAAAAAGCCGGCTTACACCCGCTGGAAATCGGCCTTATGTCCCTGGTAGTCTTTGCCGGCAGCTCCCAGTTTGTCGCTATCTCCATGCTGTCCGGCGGGGCCGGGCCAATACCGGTCATCGCCACCACCTTCATGGTCAATTTAAGACACCTTCTGATGAGCTCATCACTATCGCTCTATCTACGCGGCGTCAATAGAAAAACCCTGTCCCTCTTTGCCTACGGAGTCACCGATGAGAGCTTTGCGGTCAACCTGTCAAAATTCAAATACGGCGAGTGGGACATAAAGCGGGGGCTGGTCACCAATCACGCGCCCAATATTACCTGGATTACCGCCACCATCATCGGCGGCTACTGCGGACAGTTCATACCGCCAAAGGCTTTCGGTATTGACTATGCCCTGACGGCCATGTTTATCTGCCTCCTGGTATTTCAACTCAGAGGGCGGAAATACGTGATTACCGCTATTATCGCCGGTGCCCTGGCCATAATTCTTTCTCTGACCGTCCCGGGCAACCTGTACATTATCCTGGCTTCCGTTCTGGCGGCCACGCTGTGCGTTATGTTCAAAAAGAAGTCAGGCAGGGCTAAAATCAATGGTTGAAAAAGAGTATATCATCCTCGTCATGGGAATGGGCCTGGTGACTTACCTGCCGCGGTGGCTGCCGCTGATTGTCCTGGCGCAGCGCCGCCTGCCCGACTGGCTGGTCGAATGGCTTGACCTGATTCCGGCGGCGATACTCAGTGCCCTGCTGCTGCCGCTGCTGGTGACCACCGGCGAGCCGAGGCACCTGGCGCTTTTTCAACCGGCGCTGCTGGTCGCCATCCCGACCCTGCTTTTCGCCCTGAAGACGAAATCGCTCAGCGGCACCATTATCCTGGGTATGTTCCTTTTCTGGGCGGCCGGCAAGCTGATGTAGACGTACCACTTCAAACCAGCGGCCCCTGAAGAGAAAGCCCTTACTTTTTGGCTACAACTATTTGGCGGTCAGCTTCTTCAAGGCGATGCTCAGTCCCGAGCAAAGTCCCAAGGCAATAGCCCAGATGCCGATGACATTCAAGACGGCGGCTCCCTGAAGCAGTCCAATCGTGACCAGGACCAGCCCGCCAACGAGCAGAAGGTGAAAAACCAGAAATTCCGAGACACTAAATACCTTCAGACCCATGGTGCTACCCTCCGGCTATTTATTATGACTTCAATTATAGTCTTATTTTGATGATTGTCAATACCTCCCTTAATCTCTGATTTCCCATTAGTCCGGTATGCCTGGAAGACAGCTTGAGGCTTTATGCCCCGATGGTGAGTGGAAACCTGATATACCGACCGCAATTAGCGGGAGTCAGGAAGCAGCCGACTTATAGTAGACAATATTTCCTTAATGGTCCCCGGCTTGGCGATATAGGCATCAGCCTCACCGGGAAGCTCCTTTGACTTGAATGACGCGATTAACTCTGCATCGGCACTATAGTAAATTACTCTGGTCGCGGGGTAAGATGCACGAACTCTCCGGCATACTTCCCGACCATCTATCTTCGGTATATTAATGTCTAACAGGATTACCTCGGGATTTTTCTCTTTGACCAGATGGATTGCGGTTTCGCCATCGGCCGCCGTTATTACCCGGTATCCCTCTATCCTCAAAATACGCCGCAGCACATTACACACCGAAGGTTCATCGTCAACGACCAGGACCAGTTTTTTACTCGCCATCATAAGTCGCCTCCCGAACTCACTTATCCGAAGTGAAGGGAACAACACCTTCATTTCTTTCATCCCGGGGCCTGGGCGGCGTCCTCCGCTCTCACCACCCTATTCTCGTTGTCCTATCCTTTTATCAGGATACGATGCGAAACATAAATAAAAGATAAAATTACGCCAGAATTTATAAATATTTTGTAAAAGCCATCGGCGGAAAAAATACCCGGGGGCCAACCTTGACGCCCACACCGCCAGTAGCTACAATAACTCTAGTGCCGGGGTGGCGGAATAGGCAGACGCAGCGGACTTAAAATCCGCCGGAGCAATCCTTGTGGGTTCGAGTCCCACTCCCGGCACCACCGGTATCTTGAGTTTTGATACGGAAGGAGAAGCGTTGGTAAAAAAAAGCGTCACCGGCCTGGTCCAGGTCTTCACCGGCAACGGGAAAGGCAAGACCTCGGCGGCCCTGGGGTCAATCCTCCGCGCCCTGGGTCACGGGCTGAAGGTCTGTATTATTTTTTTTATGAAGGGTAAGTACCCCTACGGTGAGTTCCGCACCCTGTCCAAGCTGCCCAATGTTGATGTTGCCAGCTTCGGCCTCAGATGCTTCACCGACCCGGCCTACCTCAAGCCCGAGGAAATCGAGCAGGCAAAATTAGCCCTAGCGGCAGCCCGCGAGGCCATGCTCAGCGGTAAATACGACCTGGTGATACTGGATGAAGTGAACGTTGCCGTGGACCATAAGCTCCTGGCACTGGATGAAGTAATCAGGTTGGTTAAGGACAAGCCCGAGAAGGTGGAGCTCATCCTCACCGGCCGCTATGCTGACGCCAGGTTAATCGAGATGGCGGACCTGGTCACCGAAATGGTAAAATTAAAGCACCCTTATGATAAGGGCATAAAAGCCAGAAAAGGGATTGAGTACTAGAGTACCAGGTTAGACCCTTCTATGGGTCTTGACTGAGCCCGCCGCGAGGAGTAAAGTAATACTTACCTAGAGAAGCCGGAGGTGAAACTATGGCAATTTATGTCATGTTAACGTCCCTGACTGACGAGGGAAGGAAGACCATGAAGGGAAACCCGAAGCGGCTGAGCGAGGTCAACAAGGAAGTCGAGGCCATGGGGGCCAAGATACTGGCCCAGTATGCCCTTCTGGGCCCCTACGACTTTATCAATATCCTGGAAGCTCCGGACAATAAGACCATCTCCAAAGTGGCCCTGGAACTTGGCTCCAGAGGCACCATTCAGACGATGACCATGGCAGCCATGTCTATTGACGAGCTTACCGGGTAACGGTTAAGCATTGTTTTGGAGTCCGGTTGCAAGATAAGCTCCTTCTGGGGACAAACAACCAGGCCAAGGTGCGGGAATTCAACAGCCTGCTGGCTGACCTTCCCGTTGGGCTGACGACACTGGCGGAGCAGGGTATCAGGGTGGTCGTTAACGAGGTTGGTGAAAGCCTGGAGGAAAATGCCCGGTTAAAAGCGACGCTCCTGGCCGCCGAAAGCCGGCTGATAACCCTGGCGGATGATTCGGGGCTGGAGGTCGATGCCTTAGGCGGGGAGCCGGGACGGCTGTCCGCCCGTTATGCCGGGGAAAACGCCTCGGATAGAGAGAGAGTCGATTACCTGCTGGCGCGGCTTAAAGAAGTGCCCTGGGAGAAGCGCACCGCCCGCTTCCGGTGCGTGCTCGCCCTGGCGACACCGGACGGCAAAGTGGAATTTTGCTCCGGCGAGTGTCCGGGTTTGATAACTTTCACCCCGAGGGGCGATTATGGCTTTGGCTATGACCCGGTCTTTTACCTGCCCGGGCGGGACAAGACCATGGCCGAGCTGCCGTTAGCGCGGAAGAACCAGGTCAGCCACCGGGGGCAGGCCGCCCGACAGGTATACCGGGCACTGGAGAGGTTAAGGGAACCGTAAATATGCTGATGAAACGGGACACGAAAAACCACGGGAGCAGGTATTATCTATGACCGGCCTTTCTGACTCTTTTCAGCGTCCGATAGACTACCTGCGCATCTCGGTAACTGACCGCTGCAACCTGCGCTGTCGCTACTGTATGCCCGCCGAGGGCATCCGCCTGATGCCGCACGCCGATATTCTGAGCTACGAGGAAATCTACGACGTAGCGGCCACCGCGGCCGGATTGGGTATCAACAAGATAAGGATTACCGGCGGCGAGCCGCTGGTCAGAATCGGTCTTCCCGAACTGGTCCGGATGCTGGTGCAACTGGACTGTATGGACGATATCTCGCTGACCACCAATGGCACTCTGCTGGCCTACTATGCCGCGGAGCTGAAATCGGCCGGCCTGCGGCGCGTTAACGTGAGCCTGGACACGCTCAAGCCGGACAAATTCAAGCAGATTACCCGGGGCAGCCGTCTTGACGAGGTACAGAAAGGCATCGAAGTCGCCCGGTCCGCAGGGCTTAACCCGCTCAAGATTAACGTGGTGGTCATGCCCGGCGTCAACGACGACGAATTACTCGATTTTGCCGCCAGGACGGTTCACGATGGGTGGCACATACGCTTTATCGAGCACATGCCCTTTGGCGAAAACACCCCTAGCTCGCCATTTATCCCGCTCACCGAGATAAAGCAGCGCCTGGCCGCCCTGGGGGAACTGGAGCCCTGTTCCGTTAGGGGCAACGGACCGGCGAAATACTTCCGTCTGCCCCAGGCGAAAGGCACCATCGGCTTTATTACGCCGGTCAGCGAGCATTTCTGCTTCCACTGCAACCGGCTGCGCCTGACCGCCGATGGCAAGCTCCGCCCCTGCCTGTTAAGCGAGGAGGAAATAGACCTGAGACAGCCCCTGCGCAACGGCATATCTTCCACGGAACTGAAAAGCCTGATTGAAAAGGCGGTTGCCCGCAAGCCGCTGCGGCACCGCCTGGCCGATGGCCGCGTACCCCAGGGCCGGCCGTTCTCTCAGGTAGGGGGTTAATTATGGCAAAGCTGACACATTTAGATGAAGCCGGCCGCCCCCGCATGGTAGATGTCACCGGCAAGCCGGATACTCACCGCCAGGCGGTAGCTAAAGGCACCGTCAGGATGCAGCCGGCCACTTTTAAGCTGTTAAAGAAAGGCCAGATGGCCAAAGGGGACGTCCTGTCCGTAGCCCAGCTGGCCGGCATCATGGCCGCCAAACAGACGCCTGGTTTAATACCACTGTGCCATCCCGTTCTTATCGGTAAAACTGATATTGCGTTCCGTCTGGATGAGAAAAAGAGCACGATAGAGATTACCGCCACGGTAGAGAGCACCGGCAAAACGGGAGTGGAGATGGAGGCGCTTACCGCCACCGCCATCACCGCCCTGACCATCTACGACATGTGTAAAGCCGTGGACCGGGGTATAAAAATAGAAAATATCCGCCTGGTCAGCAAAAGTGGTGGTAAAAGCGGCACGATAGACCTTGCCTAAATTTTTCGTTCATATCGAGAAATATTGGCTTCATTAGAAAAACTGAATAGGGAAAAGGAATCATAACTCTTGAATATAACCAAGTAATGTTATATACTAATCAACCAATAACGTAATTTAGGGGGTATCACCATGAAACTATCATGTCTGCAGGAAAACCTGAACCGGGGACTCAACATCGTCGGGAGGGCCGTCGCCACCAGAACCACCCTGCCCATAACCAACAACATCCTCCTGGCCACTGACCAGTCCCGCCTTAAACTTACCGCCACCAACCTGGAAATGGCGATTACCTGCTGGATTGGGGCCAAAGTGGCGGAAGAAGGCGCGATTACGGTTCCCGCCCGACTTCTCACCGAGTTCATCAGTTCCTTGCCGAGCGACAAAATTGACATCAGCCTCTCTCCCAAGACCAAGACCCTGGAGCTGAAATGCGCCCGGTTTGAGGCGCGCATCAGCGGGATTGATGCCAAAGACTTTCCGCCCATACCCACGGTGGAAGAAGGCATTACCACCCGGATTGAAGTAGCGGCCTTCCAGCAGGGCACCAACCAGGTGGTGTTCGCCGCCGCCATGGAGGAGTCCCGCCCGGTACTCACCGGAGTTGACGCCCAGTTCGAGGGCGATTTGCTGACCCTGGCCGCCGCCGACGGTTTCAGACTGGCCGTCTACAAGCTGCCCCTCGCCGACAAGGTCAGCCAGAAAACAGAGGTCATTATCCCCGCCCGGACCCTGTCCGAGCTAAGCCGGCTCATAGCCGACCAGGAAGAGGCCATTGAGATAACGGTAAATCCCGGTAAGGGCCAGGCTCTCTTCCGCCTGAAGGACATCGAAGTGGTCTCGCAGCTTGTCCAGGGCACTTTCCCCAACTATGACCAGCTTATCCCCCAGAGCCGCAATACCCGGATGGTAGTCAGCGTGGCCGAGTTCCTGAGGGCGACCAAGACCGCCTCAATCTTTGCCCGAGACGGCAGCGGCATTGTCCGCCTGGTGATAACACCGGGTAAAGTAACGGTGTCCGCCCGCTCGGAGGAGATAGGCGACGATGTCGGCGAGATTGATGCCACCGTGGAAGGCGAGGAAGCCAAGATTGCCTTTAACGGCAAGTACCTCACCGACGTGCTCAGCGTGCTCCACGAGGCGCAGGTGGCCCTGGAAACCACCAATCCTTCCAGTCCCGGGGTTCTCCGCCCGGTAGGCTCGGATAACTACCTCCACGTCATCATGCCGATGTTTGTGCAATGGTAGTAACATCGGTTGATGATGAAGGCAAAGTGGGAAATTCTACGGGTATTATGCCCTTGATGTCTATACTCTGAGTGGAAGATGTGACCCGGATATCCAGTGCTTCAAGGGCAAGCCTCTTATCCTGAATAGTTGCATTATCCAGGTTTTGCCGCACTCTCTGGCAGAACTCATTTAGTTTAATCTCGGCATCAGCAATGTGCGATAGCCTATCTTTGGTCTCTTTAATCCTCTGTAATTCTTCTT
>DAOWCR010000122.1 GCA_030639445.1 Dehalococcoidales bacterium | reverse complement strand
TAAAAGAGAGCTAAAGAGAGGCCAAGCCCCTTTAATAAAATACTAAATCCTAAGTACTAAACCCTAAACTTCAGGGATTTGGACTTTGAATTTGTTTCGGATTTAGAAATTAGAGTTTATAATTTCACCAAAGAGGGGGATGGGGGTACTAAACAATAAAGATTACTTTGAGGTAAAATATAAATAAAGGTGCCATGCTATTAGCCGTTGACATTGGGAATACGGACATCACGCTGGGGGTCTTTGAAGGCGAGGAACTCCGCGCTACCTGGCATATAGCCACTGGTATCCACCGCATGGCCGACGAGTATGCGGCCACCCTGCTCAACCTGCTGCGCCACCAGAACCTGGCAACATCCGATATTAAAGAGGCGATCCTGTGCAGTGTCGTCCCACCGCTGATTGCCACCTTTGAGGAGCTATTCCAGAAGTACTTTCAAATCTCGCCTCTGGTGGTCGGCGCTGGCGTCAAGACCGGGGTGCGCATCCGCATGGACAACCCCAAGGAAGTCGGCGCCGACCGCATTGTCAATGCCGCCGCCGCCCACCACCTTTACGGCGGCCCGGTAATTATCACCGACCTGGGCACGGCCACCACCTTTGACGCCGTCTCCCGAGAAGGCGATTACCTCGGCGGCGTTATTGCCCCGGGGATAAAGACGGCGGCCGAAGCCCTGTTCACGCGGGCGGCCATGTTACCCCGCGTGGAACTGGTCCGGCCCAAACAGACCATTGGCACCAACACCATCTCGGCGATACAATCAGGTCTTATTTTTGGCTACGTCGGCCTGATTGAGGGCATCGTGGCCCGCCTGCGGAAGGAGCTGGGCGGAAAAGCGCTGGTGGTGGTCACCGGAGGCTATGCCGAGCTCATGGCGCAGGAAACCACGGTCATTGACAAGGTAAATCCCGATTTAACATTGATTGGACTGCGGCTCATCTACCTGATGAACCAGGCCCAACCCGAGAAATAAACTTTCCTCTACGGAGGCAACAATGCTGGCTAAAAAAACAATAGTCCTGGGCATCACCGGCAGCATCGCCGCTTACAAGGCGGCTAACATCGCCAGCGAGCTGACCCAGGCGGGCGCCAGGGTGGAAGTAGTGATGACCGAGTCGGCCACCAGGTTCATCACCCCCCTCACCCTGCGCAGCCTGACCGGCCGGCCGGTAGTCACCGATATGTTCGAGCCGGCTACCGAATACAGCCTCGAGCACGTTGCCCTGGCCGAGGCGGCCAACGTAGTGGTGATTGCCCCGGCGACGGCCAACACCATCGCCAAACTGGCCGCCGGCATTGCCGATGATATGCTCACCTGCACCGTGCTGGCAACCAATGCCCCGGTTATCCTGGCCCCGGCGATGCATGCGTCCATGCTGCAAAATCCCGTCACCCAGGATAACCTGGCCAAACTAAAGGCCAGGGGCTTTACCATTGTGGAGCCCGGCTACGGCCACCTGGCTTCGGGTAAAGCGGGCTGGGGACGGCTGGCCGATATTGAGACCATCATCGGCACCATAAAGCAGGTGCTGGGGCGGAAAGACGATTTATCCGGCAAACGCATCGTGGTCACCGCCGGCGGCACCCAGGAACCCATTGACCCCGTCCGCCATATCGGGAACCGCTCTTCCGGCAAGATGGGCTACGCCGTGGCGGAAGCCGCCCGGGATAGAGGCGCTACTGTCACCTTAATCAGCGCCCCCACCTCTTTGCCGGAACCGGTGGGCACGGTGGTGGTCCAGGTCCAGACGGCGAGCCAGATGAAGGAGGCGGTGGCCAAGGCCGCCGCCAGGGCCGATGTCCTGATTATGGCGGCGGCGGTCGCCGACTACCAGCCGAAAGACACGGCCAAGAACAAGATAAAGAAAGAAACCCCTGACCTGACGCTGGAGCTGGTCAGGACACCGGACATTCTGGCCGAGGTAAAAGGCGATTTCATCAGGGTCGGCTTTGCCGCGGAAAGCGAAAACCTGGTCGCCAACGCCAAACAAAAGCTTCAAAAGAAACAACTTGACTTAATCATAGCTAATGATATTACCAGTACCGGGAGCGGCTTCGGCGCGGACACCAACCAGGTAACCCTGATTGACCGCAAGGGTAAAGTGGAGAGCCTGCCCCTCCTGACCAAAAGAGAGGTGGCGGACAGGATACTGGACAAGGTGGTAAAACTTTTTTAGTCAAGAAAGCCGGGAGATAGAGAGGCACGGCGGCACGACAATTATTAAAAAATAAGGAAACAATTCGTATCTAGCTAGCTTTGAATTGTTTTTAGAGTTATGTTAACTCCGTTTGAGCCAAGAAAGCCGGGACCTCGAGAAATGCATTATTCACCCTTTTGGGACGAGTCGAAGTGGAAGGGGATAAAGAAGTGAAGGCAAAACAAAAAATGAAAGAGGCTTATATCATTTGGGTTTTTTCTTGGATGATATGGCACAGCACTAAGAGCGGCAAGATAGACTATTCGAAACTCCCAAAGAATTTTAGTATTGAATCAGAAAATGGAGCAATAGCATTCAAAACTGATATCCCTTCAACCGAGAGAGAAAAGCTAGCTCTAAATAATGTGATAGCTGTAACAGGTGTATGCTTTAACACTTTTGATTCTGCAATGGATGAAGCTCTTGGTAAGTTCGATAAAACACTCCCACTACAAACAACTGGATTATCTGCGGCAAGAGTAATAGTTAAACAGATTAGAAACGCTTATGCACACGACCCTATTCACCCTAAATGGGTTGTTGATAATCCTACCCATCGAAAAACCTTCCAAATTATTGAGATAGGTTTAACGGTTAATCTTGATAGTTTGAATCGCCGCGATTTCAGAGTTGAACATATCAATGGTTTTGCTGGTCTGACAAAACTATTGAATTACTGTCTAGACAATGTCACAGATTGAATAAGCCCAAGTGGAAAGGGATACAGGGGATAGGGTCACCATATAAAACCTGAATGAGGCAACTATGGCACAGACGCCAAATATCCAATCGGAAATGCCCAAAGCCTACGAGCCGGGCAAGGTGGAGCAGAAGTGGTACCGGTTCTGGCGGGAGAAGGGCTACTTCAAGCCCAGGATAGACCCGGCCCGGAAGCCTT
>DAOWCR010000103.1 GCA_030639445.1 Dehalococcoidales bacterium | reverse complement strand
TTCGTTGAGCATATGGATTTAGATGGGATTCGGTTCATCGACAGGACCCAGTCCTGGAGCTACGAGGTGGTGGATGCCGGTAAGAGGATTGAGCGAGACCAGTGGGGCGGGCTGGTCCGCTACACCACCGAGGACAACCCCGTGCCCATTGAACCGGCCATCAAATCGGAGAAAGACCTGGACGGTTATGTGCCCCCTGACCCCGATGAGAAGTGGCGCTATGAGTATCTCCGGCAGGTGGTGGAGCGGTTCAAAGGAGAAAGGGCCATCATCGTCGGTGTCACCGACGTTTTCGCCCTGGGCCGGGAGAATTTTCTGGGGGACGTGGGCTATTTCCGGGCCATGATTAAAAACCCTGACTTCATTGACCGGGCACAGGAGGTTATCCTCGACTACCAGCTAAAGTATATGAAGAACTGCATTGATTTGGGCGCCGATGCGCTCTGGATTAACGGGGACTGGGCCATGACGGCGGGGCCGATGGTCTCCATTGAATTTACCAAGAGGTTTCTGGCCCCTCCCCTCCGGAAGATGATTGAATACGCCCACCGTCGGAATATACCCTGTTTTAAACACACTGACGGTAACGTCTGGCCTATCTCTGATATTCTCATTGACACCGGCATTGATGGCTTACATCCCATTGACCCGATGGCGGGTATGGATATCGGTGAGGCCAAAGCCAGGTTCGGCGACCGGGTCTGTCTGTGCGGGAATGTCAGCTGCGCTTTCAGCCTGGTTTCCGGGACGGTTGAAGAGGTGCGGGCAGAGACGAAGGAAGTTATCCGGAAGGCGGGGAAGGGCGGCGGCCTTATCTGCATGTCCAGTAATTCGATACATTCCGGAGTCAAGCCCGAGAACTACGTGGCCATGGTCGAAACGATAAGAGAATACGGTCGGTACCCGCTGTCACTCTAGGTAGTCCTCCGGCAACACGTGGTTTGTGCGGCACGCCGGCCGCCTAGGCGGTTAATCGCCTTAAATCCTGGCCGGGAAACGCCGATAACAGCCTCGGCCCCAGTCCCAGGCTCTGCCGCCACAGAGTGTCGAGGCCGTCCGTGTCAAAGTCATAGACCTCCAGCAGGGCGCTATCGTAAGCGCGGCCCTCTTTAAAAACGCTCAGCAATTGCTGCATCCGTTCCTTGCCGTATTCACGGATAAGAAAGTCAACCAGGCTGTAGCTCTCGGCGTAGTAGAGATTGACCTCCTCACCCCGGGCCGGGAAGCTGCCGCTCAGGCTCCGCACCGAGACCAGGTTATCTTCCGAGACCGCCTGGTCCAGTAATGCCTGCTCGCCGGCCTCCAGGGCGCCCTCGGCATACATTGACAGTCCCTCACCCAGCCAGCTGGGCAGGTCGCCATACGGGTTAAAGGTCATCTGGAAGGTCACCAGGTGCGCCAGCTCGTGCGCCACCGCCCTCTTCCCCCAGGCAAGGTTGTCCTCGGCAATGCCGATGGCCACAACACCGTATTCCGTAAAGGCGACACCGCCGGTCCACTCCTGGGGATACACCATGGCCCCTCGCAGGTCGTTGTAGCTGGCGTAGATATAAATCCGGACCGGCTGTTCCAGGTAAGCCCCGATACCCGCCGCCAGCCTGTCCAGGGCTTCCAGGGCGGCCCCCATCAGTTCTTGGGCGAAGTCCTGGTCACCGGAGTACCAGAACAGACTGATATTATCGTCCGTCAGGCTCTGCCAGGGATAGAGGTCGTCGTCAAACCTGACGGTGTTCCAATCGGTCTCATGCCGTTCCCCGGCGGCATCCTTTATCAGCCACCGGTACTCAATGTCCGCCCCCGGGGGAAGGCTGACTTCCCTTCTCATGTCCCAGGTCCAGGCCACTTTCACCTCCGGCGCCGGGACGAACTCGGGCCTGGCCTCGCTCACCAGCGTGGCGTGGCTTATCTTATTTATCTTGTACTGGAGGACAACGCTATCGATATCGGCGGCGCTCCTTGCCTCCAGGTTGAAAGTGAGGGCTTCGGGAAACTCGGCGTAGACCGGGGTGGCCAGCACTTTGATGCCGCTGCCAGCCGCCTCGGGTGTCCTCCTGACCGAGGTACCTTTCAACGTGAGGACTCCCATCGGCGTAACGACAAAGTCCTCGACATAGGGCTTGACCAGCATATAACTCACATCAAAGTATAGCGGCAGGCAGGCGGCATCGTTGACCAGCATTTGCTCGATTTCCCGGTATAGCCCCATCCGGGCGCCAATATCCGGCTCCACCCTGGCCTGCTCCAGCAAGGCGTCCACCTCGGGGTTGCGGTACTCTCCACTGTTCTCCTCATTCCCGCTATGAAACAGGACATCAAGGAAGTTTTCTGGGTCGGGGTAGTCAGCCGCCCAGCCGGACTCGTACAGCTCGTCCTTTTCTTCCTTAATCTCCTGAAAGTACAGGTCCGGCTCCAGTTGCCTGACCTGTACCTCAACGCCCAGGTTTTCCCGCCACATATTTATCAGCGCGGCGTGCAGGTCTGAGATATCGCCCAGGCCGGAGGTGGTAAAGGTAATCTGGGGCAGGTTGGCCACCTCCCCGTACTTTGACTGCCGTATCAATTCTCTCGCCCGTTCCACATCAAAGCCCAGTCCCACCAGGTTCTCATCGTAGCCGGGCATGCCCGGCGGCAGAATACCGTCCGCCTGCTGGACCATGCTCTTGAACACCACCTCAATAATCTTCTCTTTATCTATGGCATGGCTAAATGCCTGGCGCACCTTCGGGTCATCGAAAGGCGGCCGGGTGGCGTTAAAGCCAACGTAAAAAAGACTGAGTTCAGGGGTGGTAAGCAGCTCCCGGTTAAGCGGATTGCTGGGGTCAAGCACCCGCTCGATGTCGTCCCGATAGACCGTAGTAATATCGGTCTCGCCCGTCTCGTACATCTGCATGGGCATCCCGCCCCACAGCCGGAAGACGGCATACTTAATACTGGCCGGTTCCAGGTAATAAATATCGTTCTGCTCCAGTATGATAAGCTCGCCCGCCTGCCACTTTCTCAGCCGGAAAGGGCCTGTCCCGTTGGGGTTCTGCCACCACTCCTCGCCTGATTGCACATTGTCCTTATCAACAACATAGGCCGGCGAGTGGGTGAGCTTGGCCAGGAAATAGGCCTTGGGAGCATCAATGGTGATTTGCAGGGTGTAGTCATCGATAACCTTTACCCCGCTTATTTCCTCGGACTCGCCGTCCAGCACCTCTTTAACACCAACAATGTCACTGAGGTAGGTCACCGCCGTTGGCGACTCTGTCGCGGGGTCGCAGGCACGCTCCAAGGAATACTTGAAGTCATCTGCCTTGACTTCTCTGCCATCGTGGAACCGTGCCCCTTTCCGCAGGTAGAAGGTGTAGGTCGTGCCGTCCGGGCTTATTTCCCATCTTTCCGCAATATCGGGAATTACCTGCAGGTCTTTATCTAGGGTGACCAGACCGCTGAATATCTCCCTGACATATCTTGCCGACCCCACCTCACGCACCAGCGCCGGGTCCAGAGTCAGCGGGCCGGAGTCCCACATGGTCAGTGATTCCCCGCGGGAGACGCCGTAGGGCCGCGGTTCCTCCAATCGAAAGCTGGAGACGAAGCTATCTATGGCCGCTTTATTGGCCTCAAAGTCCTCTTTCCCGCTAAATGCCAGGATTTCAAAGACCTGCGTCCCCCGTATCACGCAGGCATATTTCCCCTTGATGTCATAGCCTTCCTGAGGAATAACGTAAATTACCTCGTACGCTGGGGTAGCGTCGGCCAGGGTAATTTCTCCTTCGGAGGCCACCTGGCCGCCGGGAAACTCCCCGATGGACTCGCTGAACGAGCGGCCATGCTCCCGGCAAGACGTCACTTCCGCAAGGTAACCCAGGTAAACCCGTGTTATCGGCGCCCCCTCAGGCCCCTCTATCTCGATGATGGGAGACCGCTCCCCGGTCTCCGTCAATACCCAGGAACGCGGGTAATTGAGAGAAAAGCCATAAGTGCTGTTGCGGTACAGGCCTTCCCTTACCGTGAGCACCTGGCTCTGCCCGCCAACCCCCACCTTATAGCGGCCCGCCTCGTCTTCCACGACCTCAAAAGTCACCGTCCGGGTCATCCCGGCGTCCATCCAGGTCTCCTGGCTGGCCACCACTACACTGCCGAGTTCAAGACGTGCCGTGTAGGTGCCTTCCACCTCACCGGTGTTGGCCACCTCGGCCGTGATGATGACCAGCTCCCCGGGCCCGACTTCCTCCGGCGTGACACTCAGGGCGCTTATTTCGAATTGCGCCGGGCGCCGGACTTGCAGCGTCCGGCTTAAGCCACCAACCTCCAGCTGATATGTCCCGGCCGCTTCCTCCACCAGGGTGAAGCTGACCGTTTCTTCCTCTCCACCCGGCAGCCTTACCTCCCTGGTTTCCAGCACCTCCCCGTCCACTGTGAGCGTTACCGGATAGATGCCTTCGGCCTCGCCAGCGTTTTTAACGTCCACCTCAACGGTGACCGCCTCGCCGGCGAGCACCGCAGAGGGCGTCACCGCCAGGGAGCTTACCTCAAACTCCGCGGCCTTCTTACAGGCGAAAGGAACCATTACCAGGG
>DAOWCR010000086.1 GCA_030639445.1 Dehalococcoidales bacterium | reverse complement strand
TGTTCCAGTGAAGCTTGTGTTGCTGTTAAATCACTTGTTGTCTGTTCCAGTGAAGCTTGTGTTGTTTCTAAATTACTCCTTACTCTGGCATATTCTTCTTTAGAAATCCCGATGCAGCCATACAGTAAACTGGTGGCTAATATTACAATAATTAAAAATACGCGCAGGGTCTTCATTTTGTATCTCCCTTTCTTTGAACCTCTGTTGATATCAGATAAAAGGCAACTGCGGTTTTCAGGGCTATTCCTAATTTTAATATCTGGCGACCCAGGCTTTTCAAGTCCTCCGGCCCAAACGAAATTACATTTTCAATGGCGGCCTCTTCATGACTGAGCTCCTGATACCTTAGGGACTTGGTTTATGCCAGCTTGAAATTTATGTTCGCTCTTATTTTCGATTTTACCATACTCCGTGTTAAGTGTTATCATTGGCCGGGGGAACGAAAGGGTAGCCTTGATAGGGGT
This sequence comes from Dehalococcoidales bacterium, assembly GCA_030639445.1. Taxonomy (GTDB): domain Bacteria; phylum Chloroflexota; class Dehalococcoidia; order Dehalococcoidales; family RBG-16-60-22. Next base: position 4,746 of record DAOWCR010000086.1, on the reverse strand, counting down.
GTCCTGGACCATATCATTATCGGTGGCCAGAACTATCTGAGCCTGAAACGGGAAGGGATATTTTGATGAGGTATAGAAAGCTGGGCCGGACCGGCGTTGACGTTGGCATTGTCGGACTGGGAGCGGAGCACCTGGAGTTTGTTTCGAGAGACGCGGTTGCTTCGGTAGTTGACGAGGCCCTGGACGGCGGCGTGAATTACATTGATTTGTTTATGGCTTCTCCCGGCGTCCGCGATAATTTCGGCGTTGCCTTGAAAAATAGGAGGCCCCGGGTTATGATTGCCGGCCACCTGGGAGCCGTGCTGGAAAACGGGCAGTACTGCAAATCGAGGGACAAAGCCCTGTGTGAAAAATATCTTGAAGACCTTTTAATCAGGCTTCAGACGGATTACATTGATGCCCTGATGCTGCATTATGTTGATGACCCTGATAGCTACTCTAAAGTATTTGATTCAACGGGCCTGCTGGCGGCGGCGGTGCGCCTGAAAGAAGAGGGCAAAGCCCGCTTTATCGGTATGAGCGGACATAATGTGCAGATGGCGCTGCGGGCGGTAAATAGCGGACACATTGATGTGCTTATGTTTCCGGTGAACCCCGCATTCGACACTTTACCGGGCGATTTGACGACGGAAGCTTTACGGAAAAAGGAATCATATAATTATGCCGGCATTACCACCAGTAAAGCGGTGACGGAGCGGGAAGCACTGTACCACGCCTGTGCCGTCCATAACGTAGGTATCGTGGCGATGAAACCCTATGCGGCGGGCATTCTTTTCCAGCCGGGTAATCCCAGTTCTATCGTGTTGACACCGGTGCAATGCCTCGGCTACGCCCTTTCCCGGCCGGGTGTCTGCACCGTGGTGCCGGGTTGTCGGACGGCGGCCGAGATGAAAGCCGCTCTGGCTTTTCTAAAGGCCACCGACGAAGAAAAGGACTACAGCGCTATCCAGGTGAACCCGATGTGGAAGCTGAAAGGCAGCTGTATGTACTGCAACCATTGCCTGCCCTGTCCGGTTAGTATTGATATCGGGGCCACCACGCGGCTGGTGGATGCTGCCGGCTATGGCGGCAATGATAAAATTATCCGGGAATACGAAGCTTTATCGGTGAAAGCTTCTGCCTGTACCGAGTGCGGTGCTTGTGTAGAGCGCTGTCCGTTTGGTGTGGATGTCATCGCCAATATGTCCCGGGCCGTCGCGGCATTTGAGAAGTAACGGTGTTCTGGCAAAGGAGGTCAGAATACTGGAAAAGCAGGATAAAAGCCAGTGGGTTTTTTCTTCCCGGAATAACGAAGAGCTGGCCGAGCGCTATGCGCAATGGGCCAAGGACTATGATACCGAGCTCGAGCGGGACCTGGGGTGGCGGGGGCCGCGGCACACCGCCGAGCTATTCGCCAAATACATGCCCAGGGGAGCGAGGGTCCTGGACGCAGGCGCTGGCACCGATTGAGGCGATGACCACCGCATGTTCCATATTCAACAGTAAAAGTATGATAAAGACCACTATCGTGGCCAGGAAACTCTGATAAAGGTAGTTTTTCCACAGTGGTTTGAACTCCCGGCAGATGCGATGAATCCTCCGTCGCAGGTATCCTCCAACATTAACCGGCATAGGCTGGCTTACCTCTTTTCCAGGCTGAATTATAATACCTTTTATTGACACGTGTATATATTTGAGGCCCTTTGTTGACCTCATCCCCTTCCAGGTTTTATCTGGGAACCCCCATTTCCCTTTAATTATGTTTATTGGGTAACCCTATCCCCCTTTATCCCCCTTCCCCTTGAAAAGGGGAAGGGGGAAGGTTTAAAAAGAGGGGCTGACGCCCCTCTAAAACACCCGGCATTAGTAATCCAGAGTAAGGAGAGATAAAACACCCGGCGTTATTAACCCGGAGTAAAGAGAGTTAAAACACCCGGCATCATTAACCTGGAGTAAAGAGAGTTAAAACAACCGACATCATTACCCCGGGACTAGGAGAGTTGAAGAGAGGCGGAGCCTCTCTTACCAATTATTCCCCCTCTCCTTAATTCAAGGAGAGGGGGTCAGGGGGTGAGGTCACCGCATTATATTACCGATAGGCGAGAGGGGACGGTATATGCTATATTGAGTAGTGGCAGGTATGCGGGAGACGCGGAAAATTAGCTGAAAACAGGAGGTGCCGGTGACCAGGAAAATTTGCGTGGTAAAAGGAGATGATGCTTCGCCGGAGGTGGTGGTGCCCGCGGTCCAAATCATTGATGGCATGGGACTGGACATTGAGTTCCTCTGGCCCGTCACCGGCGATGAGGCGGTAGCCAAATACGGTGAAGACTGTCCCCGGGCGGCGAAAGAGATAATAGACGAGGCCGATTGCGCCATCTTCGGGTCGACCAGGACACTCGGTGGTGTCCACGGTTATCTGAGGTGGGGCAGAAAGTGCTACGCCAATATCCGGCCCACCAAATACGTCAGCGGGCTGATAAGCCCGCTCAAAGACCCCGAGGGTATCGATTTTGTTATCGTCCGCGAGAACCTGGAGGGGCTGTATCCCGGCTGGGAGGGAGACATCGGGCAGCTGGCGCCTCTCAACCTGAGGAACGAAAGGATAAACCAGGCTCTTGATACTAGCGCTGAAGGCAAGTTTGCCGTGAAGATAACCACCGAGGAGGCGACCAGGGACATCTGCCAGGTGGCCTGCCAGCTGGCTTTGAAAAGAAAGGCAAATGGCAGCCCGGGGAAAGTGACCGTGTCCAGCAAGTATAACGTGCTTATCCAGTCTGATGAGATGTTCCGGCGGATAGCCGAGGAGACGGTCAGTAAGTACCCTGGACTCACTTTCCACCAGCTTATTATCGATAATTTTGCCCAGCAGCTTGTCCTCAACCCGAAGCAGTTTGACGTGGTGGTGATGTCCAATGAGCATGGCGACATTCTGGCCGATGGCGCGGCGGCCCTGGTGGGTGGCCTGGGCATCACGCCCAACTCCTGTATCGGTAAGGACTACGCTTACTTCGGGTCGGTCCACGGCACGGCTCCGGACATCGCCGGTAAGGACATTATTAATCCTACGGCCATGCTCCTGGCTGGAGGCATGATGCTGGAGTACCTCGGCTTTGAGGAGGCGGCTCATCGACTGGCGGCAGCGGTGTACCGGGTTTACCGGGAGGGCAAATGCCTGACCCGTGACCAGGGCGGGACGTCCTCCACCACCCGGTTTTGCGAAGCGGTCAAGGCGAACTTGTAAGACGGGTAATATTACCTCAGGGCGGAATGATGAAAAAAGCTTTATATCTTATTCTTCTACTGTTATTTTTGGGCAGCCTGCTGGTGGCGGGCTGCCAGCCAGCCCGGGAGACATCAGAGCTTAGCCTGTACGGCATCGACCCCATAACGCTTGACCCGGCGGTCTCCGGCGAGATGCTCTCTCACGAGTACATACTGCAGATATTTGGCGGTCTGGTCCGCCTTGACGATAGCCTGGTGCCGGCGCCGGATATTGCCGAAAGATGGGAAGCCAGCGCGGACGGCCGGACTTACACCTTTTATCTGCGGCCGGACGTCAGGTTCCATGATGGACGGCCGGTCAAGGCGGCGGACTTTAAATACTCCTGGGAGCGTGCCTGTAACCCTGAGACCGGGTCGCTGACGGCGGCCACTTACCTTGGCGATATCGTCGGGGTGGCGGAGGTGCTGTCCGGCCGAGCCGGGGAAATCAGCGGCGTCAGGGTAATTGATGATTATACGCTCCAGGTGACCATTGACGCCCCCAAGTCTTATTTTCTGTCCAAGCTGACCTACCCGGTGGCTTTCGTGGTGGACGAAAATGAGACGGTCTCAGGTGGGGAGTGGTGGCGGCAGCCCAACGGCACCGGCCCGTTTCAGCTCAAAGAATGGGAAAAAGAAAGTCGGCTGGTCCTGGAAAAGAACGAGCTTTATCACGGGGAGCCGGCCAAAGTCGGTTCGGTCGTCTTTCAGCTGTGGGGTGGCGTGCCGATGAATCTGTACGAGACCGGTGAAATCGATGTGGCTATGGTCTCGCTGCTTTACATCGATAAGGTTATCGATAGGACCGGGCCTTTTTACCAGGAACTTGAAATAGTGCCGGAGTTGAGTTTCAGCTATATTGGCTTTGACCATAACCGGCCGCCCTTTGATGACGTCAATGTGCGCCGCGCTTTTAGCCAGGCGATTGACAAGGACAAGCTGGTCTCCCTGGTGTTCAAAGATATGGTGCGGCGGGCGGATGGCATACTGCCGCCGGGCATGCCCGGTTTTAACGAAGAGCTGTCCGGATTGGACTATGACGTTGGCCGGGCGAAGGAGCTGTTGGCCGCTTCCCGCTACGGCAGCGTGTCCGGTCTGCCGCCGATTACCATCACTACTTCCGGCTGGGGAGGGCTGATATCCAACGAGCTGGAAGCGGTTATCCAGGAATGGCGGCAGAACCTCGGCGTGGAGGTAAAAGTCAGGCAGCTGGAGCCTTCACGATTTCTGTACCACCTCAAGCAGGAAAAAGACGAGATGTTCTATATCGGCTGGGTGGCCGATTATCCTCACCCCCAGAACTTCCTGGACATCCTGTTTCATAGCGAGGTCGACAATAATTACGGTGAATACAGTAACCCCGAGGTGGACGCTCTGCTGGAGAGGGCGGGCGTGGAGCTGGACAGTGACCTGAGCCTGGCACTGTACCGGGAGGCGGAGCAGAAGCTGGTGGCAGACGTCGCCTGCCTACCTTTATGGTTCGGGCAGAATTATGTCCTGGTC
>DAOWCR010000083.1 GCA_030639445.1 Dehalococcoidales bacterium | reverse complement strand
GCCGCCGCCTCGGTGTCCTCCGAGTTTAAGGAGTGCGCTATCTCGCTTTCACGCCGGGCCAGGGCGGCACACATCAAGCCCCGGATAGTATAGCTTTTGGAAGGCGGAGCGCTCACTCTGCCTTTTACTTCGCTTTTATCGATTAAAACTCTCATTTTCCTGAGATTATCTGGTAACCCCGTCCCCCTTTAAGTTTTATCAGGGAAACCACCCCCTGACCCCTTCCCTTGGGATATATGGTGACCTCACCCCCTGACCCCCTCTCCTTTGATAAGGAGAGGGGGAATCGTTACTTTAGAGGGACTTCGTCCCTCCAAGACTCCCCAATAAGTATATTTGGAGGCTCCGCCTCTCTTTGACTCTCCTTTAGTCTTTTCTCTTCCTGAAAGGGGAAGGGGGAGGGATTACGTTAGAGGGATTTCACCCCTCTAAAACTCCCCACAAATATACCTAGGGGCTTCGCCTCTCTTTAACTCTCTTTTAATTCTCTTTTTTAGACTTCGTCCCTCCAGAACTCCCGGTAAATATATCTGGTCTCTAGTCGCTCTCCTCTTCTTTCATTGTTTCTATAATTTGCCCGACTACCGCCCCGATATTCAGTGCCGACGTGTCTATGGTAATGTCGGCGGCTCGCTCGTAAAACGGCCGGCGGAACTCCAGAAGCTCCCGGACCGTGGTATCCCTGTCCGCCGTACTCAGCAGCGGCCGGTCGTTTCTACCGGTTGACGTCCGTTTCAGGATTACCTCCGGTGACGCCGTCAGGTAAACTATCAGGCATTCTCTTCCCAGCCGGTCAATGTTTATCTTATTAAGAACGATACCGCCCCCACCGGCAATAACCACGTTCTTTTTCCCGGCAATTTCTCGGGCAGCCTCAATCTCAAGCTCCCGGAAAGCCACCTCCCCGTCCTGCTGGAATATCTCGGGGATGGTCTTGCCCGCCTTCCGCGCAATCAGAGTATCCAGCTCCACGAACTCCTTGCCCAGCCTCTCCGCCAGGACCTGGCCCACCACCGTTTTTCCCGTCCCCATAAAACCAATCAGGGCGATACTGGTCTTCATGCCCCTAAAGCCTTAACCGCTGTTTCTCTCATCAGGTCGACCGGGGCTTTCCGGCCCGTCCATTTCTCAAAAGCCAGGGCGCCCTGCCAGACCAGCATGGCCAGCCCGTCTATGGTCCGGGCACCGGCCGCTTCCGCTTCCCGCAGCAGCCTCGTCTGGATGGGGTTATAGACAATATCAAAAACAACCAGGCCCGGCCTGAGCAATTTTGCCGGGACCGGAGTATCCTCAGTGCCGGGAACCATACCCACGCTGGTGGTATTAACCAGAATATCGGCTTTAGCCAGCGCCGCCGCCAGGTCTGCCTCGCTCAGCGGCCGGGCTTTAATTTCTTTTTTTAAGGCCTGAGCAATCCGGCGGGCCAACTCTTCCGCCCGGCCCGGGTGCCGGTTGAGGATAACCGGATGGGCACCCCTTTCGGCCAGGATAAAGGAAATCCCCTTGGCGGCGCCGCCCGCCCCCAGGACGACCACGTTTTTCCCCGCCGGCTCAATCCCCTTCTCCAGAAGCGCCTGCAAAAAGCCGGCCGCGTCGGTATTATAGCCGGTCAGCACGCCGTCATCATTGACTATGGTATTGACGGCGTCTATCCTCTCCGCCGAAGGGTCCAGCTTATCCAGAAACGGAATAACCGCCGTTTTATGCGGTATGGTGACATTCAAGCCCCGGATATGCAGGGCTCTCAGGCCACCAATCGCCTCACCCAGGTCTGCCGCCCGCACGCGGAAAGGCAGATACCGGCCGTCTATACCCAGCTCTTTAAAGGCAGAGTTGTGCATCACCGGCGACATGGTATGCTCTATGGGGTCACCGATAATGCCGCAGACCTTCGTTTTTCCCGATATCAGGCTGCCCTCCATCACGTCATCACTCCGTAAATCCTTCTTAACTCGCCCACCGTTATCTGGCCGGAGGCCGCTTCCCTGCCCTTCTCGATGGCAGCGTAGACAAAGTCGCCGCCCGCCAGAGGGCAGAAAATCCGGCTGGTAAAACCCAGGGGCCCCATGGCAAAGGAGACTATCCTGGCTTTCGGGAAGTCCGGGATGAGCTGCAAAACCGCCAGGTTATCCTCAAATTTTTGCGCCGTGGTGACCACTTTGCAGATATCGGCGCCGGCGGCCAGCTGCCGGTCGACTATCTCCTTCATTCTCTCCGGAGGCGGCGTTCCGTTGATATCATGAAAAGAGAGCAGGCACTCCGCCCCCGCCTTAATCCGCTTGACCACCGACGCCAGGTTTTCCGTCGCCAGCTCGATGTCAATTATCGCCGCCCCCAAGTCAATAGCGCCGAGCAGCTTTTCTATTCTGGCCGACTCGCTCCCCGGCCAGCGGCCGCCTTCACCGGCAACCCTGTTACAGGCTATCCATGGCTTTTCCAGCTGTTTCACCAGTTCCGGCCAGCCCTCACCGATAAGGTCTATACGCACCTCAAACAGTTCCACGAATGGCGCTATGCCCTTTATAGCGGCCAGGTCATCGTTTACGATGGAGGCACAAATTCTGGGTCTATTTTTCACCGGCCAGAACCTCCTCGACTAAAGACGGGCTTACCTCGTCAGTCACCAGGACGCGGCCGATTGATTTTAGCAGGACGAACCTCACTTTCTCTTTCCGCACTTTTTTATCGTGTTTCATCGCCTGGATAATCTTTTCCTTTTTCAGCTCCGGCACCTTCGTCGGCAGGCCGGCCCTCCCGATAACGTTCTCCAACCTGACCAGCCCATCATCCGCCAGCAGGCCCATCCGGTTTGAAATTCGGGCCGCGGCTACCATACCGATAGCCACCGCCGGGCCGTGTTCCATCCGGAAACCCGAGACGGACTCAATGGCGTGCCCGATAGTATGCCCGTAATTTAAAATATTCCTTAAACCCGTATCCTTCTCATCTGCAGTAACTACTTCGGCCTTAATCTGCGCCGTCCGGAAAACGACCTCCTCCAGCGCCTCCCCGTCAAGCGATTTTATCCGTTCCAGGTTCTGCTCCAAGAAAGTAAAAAACTCCCGGTCCCGGATGGCGGCGCTTTTTATCACTTCGGCCAGGCCGCTGGCCAGTTCTGCCGCCGGCAGAGTCTTCAGCGTATCGGTATCCGCCACGACCAGCTCCGGCTGGTAGAATGCCCCGATTTTATTTTTCAGCTGCCCGTGGTCCACCGCCACCTTACCGCCAATACTGCTGTCCACCTGCGACAGCAGGGTGGTTGGCACCTGCACCAATGGCACCCCCCGCAGGTAGGTAGCCGCCACGAAGCCACCCAGGTCGCCGATAACCCCACCCCCCAGGGCCAGAATCGGCGTTGTCCTTTCCGCGCGGGTTTCGGTCAACTCGTGGTACAGTCGCCCGGCGGTCTCCAGCGACTTCTGCGCCTCCCCCGCCGGGACGAGCAGGGTGCTCACCGCAAAACCCTCTTTCGCCAGGCCCTGGCCCAGCGTCTCCCCATAGAGACGGCTCACGGTGGGGTCGGTGATAATCACCAGTTTGCCGGAAAACCCGCTCTCTCTCAGCCGGTGTCCGGTCCGGGCCAGCAGGCCGGAACCGACATGGATTTCATAGCGGTTACTGCCCAGGGCTACGCTGATTTTTCTCATTTGCCGTTAACCAATACTTTCCGGTCCGCGGGCCACCAGCTGGTGGATTCTCCGGCAGGCCGCGATAACCTCTTTCAGCTCATCCGGAGTTATCATCTGCTGGGCATCGACCAGCGCTTCCGAGGGGTTATAGTGCGTCTCGACCATTAACCCACTGGCTCCGGCGGCGATAGCGGCACAGCTCATATTAAAAATGAGGTCCCGACGGCCGGTGGCATGACTCGGATCGGCGAGCACCGGCAGATAAGTCTCTTTCTGAAGCACCGGCACCGCCGCCACGTCAAAGGTATACCGCGTATAGTTCTTACCTTTACCCACCGGCAATATCCCCCTCTCGCAAAGGATGATATCTTTATTGCCTTCGGCGGCGATATACTCGGCAAAAGACAGGAACTCGTCAATGCCGGCACCGAAATGCCGCTTAAACAGGACCGGCTTTTGCTTCCGGGCCACATTGGCGAGCAGGTCCTGGTCATACATATTGCGGGCACCTATCTGCATTATATCAACATACTCCGCCACCAGGTCAATCTGCGTTTCCCCCCTCACCTCGGTGACCACCGGCATTTCGAACTCCCGGCCGGCTTCATACAGCCATTTTAAAGCCTCCTCGGCTTCCTCCCGGCCATTACTGCCCAACCCCTGAAAGGAGTGGACGGAGCTTCTCGGTTTGAAAATACCTCCCCGCAGAATATGAGCCCCGGCTTTCTTCACGCCCTCGGCAATTTTGAACAGCTGCTCCCGGCTTTCGATAGCGCAGGGCCCGGCAATAAATACCGGGTCGTCACCACCGATGGTGACGTTGCCCACCGGTATCTCCCGGCGCTCACCTTCTTCCTCAAAACGCCGACTGTATTCCCGGCTGATCAGTTTATAGGGGGTTTCCACCATCACCGCTTCTTTTACCCCGGGAAGGGTGGCAAAATGAGAGAAATCTATCTTCCTCTCGTCACCCACCAGCCCGATTACCGTCCGGTACTCCCCCCGGGAGACATCAGCTTTCAGCCCGTATTTTTTTATTTCCTTTACCACGCTGGCAATTTCTTCTTTGCTGGCTTCTGATTTCATTATTATCACCGCCATCCTCCTCAACGTCTTATTTTTCTCCGGTTACCGGAAAAGAAAAAAGCCCTTTTGGGGAGGGCTCTTCATCTAACTTAATTACTTTTATTCGGTTGATTCTTTGAAAGCTACATAACAAAGGCCTCCCCAGCGCACCTTGTGCGCCAGCTAAAGTAATAATAGTAATAATACGAGTTAAATCTTTGTCCCAACATCTTAACTGCCATTTTCGTTAACCACCCTTATTATGGCTCAATATAACATAATACCGGTTCTTTGTCAACCCACAAGAAGAAGACTATCTACTAACCTCATCCAGAGAGAGTTAATAAACCGCTAAATTGTGTTGTCAAAGGTATTGACATTTACCCCAAGACCGTATAAAGTATAGCCTAATTCCTTGTTTTAGCCAGATGGAGAAAGGGAATCCCAGATTTGACTGAAACCGGAAATCCTTCCACCCTCAAGGGGGGAGAGGTGAAGCTGGAAGAATATCTGGAAACCCTGAAGCGTAAATACGAGGCTTACTTTGATATTTACCCGGATTACTCTATTCTGGGCCGCCGGTTAGACCTTTATGCTTGTTGTCATGTCAGGAGCGAGAAATTTCTTGCCACCAAAAAAATGGTCCTCGGTGCCTGGGAGACCAACGAATACTGTCTGGTAGAGGGTCATTCCGCTGAAATCTATGCGCCCCAAGTCCAAGATTTTACCGCTTTCCTGGTGAACGCTGCCAACGAGCTG
>DAOWCR010000033.1 GCA_030639445.1 Dehalococcoidales bacterium | reverse complement strand
TGGCATTATTGCTCGTGAAATCGCAAAGCTTAGTGATAACGTCTACTACCTCTGGCTTACACTTTTTTCTGGTATCATCAAGAAAACTCTGCAGATCCCATTGTCTTTTAGGAGGGTGTGTTTTGGTAACATACCCAAAGATTGAGGGAATTAGCACTTTCCTTTCTTTACTTTCCTCAAAGCTGCTTACCTCAAGGAGCAAAATTTCAAAATTGCTATAAGAGTTGAGAAAGATGACGGTCGCCCGTAGCGGTTCGACTAGTTCATCCACAGCTATAATGAGGCGTATTTTCCCATTTTTCAGATTCTGCTCAATTTTAGACCTGAAATCCTCAGCCACAGCTTCGCCTTTTCTAATTTTTTGTATATCTTCATCTAGATTTGACTTCAGATATTCATTAGCTATCCTATAAATATCGTCTGCGTTCCACTGCGATAGATAAGATGCATATTCTATGATTTGCCCAATGACAGTGCGGCGTATTTCAGGATTTTTGACAAGTTTTGTTTCTACTATTGTCAAAAGGCCATCTTTATCTATAAACAGTAAATCTATAGCAGCACCTGAAGGGACAGTGACTTCTCTGCCAATGCATAAAAGGTCAGGAGCTTCTTCCACTATTTCCCCTAAGGGGATTAGAGAAGGGTATTTCTCCAAATAATCTTGCAATTTACTCTCTTCGGCAAACCGCAGTTTATTTAATTCCTTTATGTTTTCCCCATCAATGAGCAATATCTTAGCCATTCTTTTTCTCCTTTTCTAATCATCTCTATCTCTACCTCACCCCCTTAGTCCCCCTCTCCTTCAAAGGAGAGGGGGAGGGATATGGCAGGGAGGCGAAGCCTCCCTTAAACCCTCTTTTAACCTCCCTGCCCCCAGAGCGGGGTGTCCAAGAGGGGCGCCGCCCCTCTTTTTTAATTCTTCCCCTTCCCCTTGATAAGGGGAAGGGGACACAGGGGATGGGGTCATCCATAAAGAAGGGCGTAGCTCTTTCAGGTATCCCCTTAGATTTAAAATCTTCGTCTCTCTAAAAATCCTCATATTTATTTTTCTCCCCTTACCATCTCCAGAAAATTCTCAAAGAGATAGGTATTGTCCAGGGGGCCGGGGGAGGCCTCAGAGTGGTACTGGCTGGAGAAGACGGGCAGCTCCCGGTGGCGCAGGCCCTCCACCGTGCCGTCGTTCAGGTTTATCCGGGTGACTGCCAGCCCGTCTGGCAAAGTGTCCGGGTCAACGGCGTAGCCGTGGTTCTGGGCGGTGATGTGGATTCTCCCCGTCTCAAGGTCGCGGACGGGGTGGTTGCCGCCGCGGTGGCCGAACTTGAGCTTGAAAGTTTTAGCGCCGAAGGCGCGGGCAATGAGCTGGTTCCCCAGGCAGATACCCATCACCGGCCTTTTAGCAATGAGCTGTTTCACCGTGTCCACAATGTAGTCCAGCCGTTCCGGGTCGCCCGGCCCGGGCGAGAAGAGAAGGCCGTCCGGCTTTAAGTCCAGGATATTTCCGGCGGAGGTGGTGCCGGGAACGGCGGTGACCCGGCAGCCCAGGCGGCGCAGGATACGTAAAATGGAGTATTTCAGGCCGCAGTCCAGGACAACGATGTGGGGCGAGGATTTTGAGTCATCCGGTCCCGGTGCCCACGGGTAGGTTTTCTCGGTGGTGACCTGCCGGACGAAGTCAATTGTGTCGTAATCGGGCAGCTTCTTCAGCTCGGCTAAAGCCTGCTCCGGAGTTTTCTGGCTGGTGAGGTAGCCCATCATCACCCCGGCGGAGCGGAGCTTGCGGGTAATCGCCCGCGTGTCCACGCCGTAAATGCCGGGGACGTTGCTTTCGGCTAAATATTCGTGGAGGGTTTTGGCGCTGAGGTAGTGGCTGGGCTGGCGGCACTCCTCCCGGACGACAAAGCCCCGGACCTGAATCCGGGCCGACTCGAAGTCCTGCTCGTTGGTGCCGTAGTTGCCAATGAGGGGGTAGGTGGGCACCACCAGCTGACCGGCGTAGGAGGGGTCGGTCAGCATTTCCTGGTAGCCAACCATACTGGTGTTGAAGACCACCTCGCCGTAGGCGTCAACCTCCGCGCCAAAGGAGTGGCCTTCATAGACCGAGCCGTCAGCCAGAGCCAGTATCGTCTTTTTGGTTATTTACCTCACCCCCTTTAGGCTTTGTTTGGTAACCCCATCCCCCTTTGTCCTCCTTCCCCTTGATAAGGGGAAGGAGGAAGGGTTTTATAAGAAAGGCTTTGCCTCTCTTAAACTCTCCTTCAGTTTCTCTCTCCTTCAAAGGGGAGGGGGAGGTTCTGAGAAGAGGGGCTGCGCCCCTCTTAAACACCCCCTGTCACATTTGACCCTGCTCCTCCCGGACTCCCAGTTATCATATTTAGTGGTATATTCTCCCTAAAACTCATTTATCTTGAGTGAGTCGTCTTTATAGACCAGGTTCCCATGGTAAATAGTGGCCATTACCCTGCCTTTGAGCGTGGCGCCCGCCAGCGGGGTATTCTTGCCCCTGGAGACAAAATTTGCGGTGTCCACCACCCACTCTTTAGCCGGGTCAAAGATGGTGATATCCGCCGGGGCGCCGATTTTCAGCGTGCCCCGTGTTTGGTCATTAATCAGCCTGGCCGGCGCCACGGTAAGCCTGGCGATGAGGGTATTTAAGGGCAGCTGCCCGTCGTGCACCAGGCCCATCAGGCTGCCCAGGGCGGTTTCAAAGACGCTGATGCCGGAGGCGGCCAGGGTCATTGAGCAGTCCTTGTCCGTGGTGGCGTGGGGGGCATGGTCGGTAGCGATAATATCAATCACGTTTTCCTCGAGTCCTTGAAGTAAGGCCTGGTTGTCCCGTTTTGTTCTCAAAGGTGGACTTACCTTGGCGCTGGTATTGTGGCCCAGGGCGGCGGCCTCGGTCAGGGTCAGATGATGCGGCGTGACCTCGGCGGTAACCGTGATGCCCTGCGCCTTGGCGCGGCGGATAAGCTCAACCGAGCCCTCGGTGCTGACGTGGGCGATGTGCAGGTGACATCCCGCCAGCTGCCTGGCCAGCGCCAGGTTGCGGTGGACCATGGTTTCCTCGGCGGCGGCGGGTATACCGCGCAGTCCCAGTTCCAGCGAGACGACGCCTTCATTGACCTGGCCGCCTTCACTCAAGGTGGTGTCCTCGCAGTGGTCAATCACCGGCAGACCCAGGACGCGGCTGTGGTCCAGCGCCTGGTGCATCAGGTGGGGATTCCTCACCGGACTGCCATCGTCGCTGTAGGCGACCACCCCGGCGGTCGCCAGCTCGGCCATCGGGGCCAGCGCCTCTCCCTTTCTACCACTGGTGATACAGCCAATCGGCAGCACCCGGACCACGCCCTCCCTGGCCGCCAGAGATTTTACATAATCTATAATTCTGGAGTTATCCAGGGGTGGGCTGGTGTTGGGCATACAACAGACGGTGGTAAAACCGCCTCTGGCGGCCGCCTGCGTGCCGGTGGCGATGGTCTCTTTCTCCTCAAAGCCGGGCTGCCGGAGATGGCAGTGGAAATCAATAAAGCCGGGGCAGACAACCAGCCCTTCGGCGGGAAGGACATTATAGTCCGCCTGGGGCGGAATTTCTCCCCATCCGGCGATTTCACCTTCGCGGATAAGCAGACTGCCGATTGCATCTATCCCCTGGCCGGGGTCGATTATCCGTCCTTTCTGGATTAACCAGGAATGCTTCATTGTTTCTTGGATTTTCTCCGTCGGCGCACACTGGAAAAACGGCTGGGCTTGAAGCCGTGAGCCTCGGCTTCCTCGGCCGAGTTAAAAACAATCAGGTGCTCCGGCCTGATTTTTCTCGCCCAGTGGCTGGCCGCGCTGTGGTATTTTTTGGTGGCTATTCTGCCCTCATGCCAGTCCGAGCTGGCCACGTATCCGGGCTCAAACCCGTGTTCGCAGTAGGTACAGCGCAGTGTCAGAGGCTCGCGGTTTACTATCTTGAATTCCGGCTTGAGATACTTGGTCTCGGTTTCCTGTATGGAGACGCACCGCGGGTTCGGGCAACTGGGACCGAATTCCCGCTGGTACAGGGGATATGCTATTTCGGGTAAAACGTCTTCCGCCGGTGGAGTCACTTCCCTGACCCCCAGCAAGAGAGAGATGAGCGCCATCCTGACCGGTACTCCCTGGGCTGCCTGCTGGAAATACCGGCTCCTGGGGTCGGCGTCCAGCTCGTAGGCCAGCTCATCGACCCGCGGCAGCGGGTGCATGACCAGGGTCTGGCGAAACGCTTTATCCCGGAGCATTTTTTTATCCACTACCGGATATTTTTCCTTTAGCTCCTGCCCTTTCTCGGCGGCGGTGAATCTCTCCTTCTGTGGCCTGGTGACGTAAAGGGCATCAACGCCTGTCTTCAGCTCGACCTGGATATTGAGGTCGGGCATCATGGCCAGCTGGTGCGGGCTGCTCGGGGTCAGGTAGATGGCATCCAGGGGGAAGAGGCTGTCTTTCACGGTGCGGTCAAGCGTCTCGCGCCTTTCCAGTTCCCCTCCGTATTCCCTGGTCAGTTTCTCAAGCACGTGCTCCGGCACTTCCAGCCCGGGAATCGGATAGAAAAGAATATTGGCCCCGAACTTGGCCAGGGCGAAAATCAGGGAGTGCACCGTGCGCCCGTATTTCAGGTCGCCCCACAGGGCAATCTTTAACCCCTTGATGGTTTTCTTCTCACGCTGGATGGTGTAAAGGTCGCACAGGGTCTGGGTCGGGTGCTGGTGGCCTCCGTCACCGGCATTTATCACCGGCACGCTGGAGTAATCGGCCACCACCCGGGCGGCGCCTTCCCAGGGGTGCCGGATGACAATCAGGTCAACATAACTCCCGATCACCCTGGCCATATCGGCGATGCTTTCTCCTTTGGCCAGCGAGGTGGCCCCGACGTCTGCCGCCGTAATGACGCTGCCGCCAAGCCGGTGCATGGCCGTCTCGAAGGAGAGCCGCGTCCGGGTGCTCGGCTCAAAGAACAGGCTCGCCATAATCTTGCCCCGGCACAGGCCAAGCTGGTCATTCATCGCGCCGGACATTTCGTCGGCCAGGGAAAATATGGCTTCCATTTCCCCGTTGGATAAATCGTCTGTGGTTACCAGATTTTTGTTGGTTAACATCATACTATCTCCCTTTAAGGTTAAAGGAGTTTTTTGGGCTGAGTTCACCATTGGGTAGCCTGGCAGTGTCCTGGCTGACGATGGCGACTTCATCCAGGCCGTCGGTTTCCACCAGGTGGACTTTTATCTCTTCGTGCCTGGAGCTGGGTATGTTCTTGCCGATATAGTCGGGCCGTATTGGCATCTCCCGGTGGCCCCGGTCAATGAGGACGGCCAGCTGGATGGAGCGGGGACGCCCCAGGTCAATCAGTGCGTCCATCGCGGCGCGGGTGCTGCGCCCGGTATAGAGGACGTCATCCACCAGCACGATTGATTTGCCGTCAATGCCCATCGGTATGTCAGTGCGGTGGACCACGGGCTGACGGTCCGGTGAAGGGATGTCATCCCGGTAGCGGCTGATGTCCAGGGCGCCCACCGGTATTTTTGATTTCTCAAAGCTTTCTATGTTGGCGGCCAGCCGCCGGGCCAGGGGCACGCCCCGGGTGCGCATCCCCACCAGTACCAGCTGGTCGAAAGTCTTGTTCTGCTCGATGATTTCGTGGGCGATGCGCGCCAGCGTCCGCCTGATATCATCCGGGGTCATCACGATTTTTTTCGGCATAAAAATAACCTCCTGCCGTGGCTGGCAAGAGGTCACATCAGTTCAGCTCTCTTGATTTTCCTTGCCAGCCTCGCCGGACCAGCTTAAAGGTTCACATTTGTTTCCCTTTTCGGTTTATCCAGGGTGAGTATAGCACGTTAAATAAATTACTGCAAATATTATTTAACGCTATTTTTACTCCCTCCCCCACCTTTACTCCATAGCTGGATTTGTGCTATAATAGATGAGCTTAAATGCCTAGATTAGTTTTTCATAATTGGCAAGCTCTTCTGGTTTCAGATAAGAGTCTTGTTTTTTTCTTTTCCCCGCCCCATATCACCGCCCGCTTACCTCTGGGCATCATTGCGTCTAAAGGAGTCAGGAGTTAGCCATGGCCAAACGTGTCCCAAAGCCCGCCAAACCGCAGAATAACCAGAATAATAACGACTATGTGGCCGAGGATATCCAGGTCCTGGGCGGTCGGGAAGCGGTGCGCCGCCGGCCGGGTATGTATATCGGCAGCACTGACCAGCGCGGACTGCACCACCTGGTCTATGAGATTGCCTACAACAGCATTGACGAGGCCATGGCCGGCTGCTGCACCAAAATTCTAATCATCCTGAAAGAGGACGGTGCGGTCAGCGTGGAAGATGACGGACGTGGCATTCCGGTGGAAATCCACCCCGCCACCGGCGTTTCCGCCCTGGAGACGGTGATGACCGTGCTGCACGCCGGGGCGAAATTTGGCGGCCATACCTATCAGGTATCGGGCGGACTGCATGGCGTGGGGGCTTCGGTGGTCAATGCGCTGTCCTCCCGGGTCTGCTGTAGAGTCAAGCGCAACGGCAAGGTATACCAGCAGGAATACCGCCAGGGCATACCGCAGGGAGAAGTCGCCGAGGTTGACAAGGCCAGCGAGACCGGCACCACCATCGTTTTCTATGCCGACGAGGAGATATTCGGCCAGGCCAGTTATGATTTCGATACTCTGAGCGACCGTATCCGGGAGATGGCCTACCTGAACAAAGAGCTGGAAATAACCATCCGTGACGAGAAGAAGGACCGGGAACTCAGCTTCTACTTTGAAGGAGGGATTACCGGTTTCGTCCGCCACCTTAACCGGGGACGGGTCGTCCGCCACCTCCGGCCAATTTACATCACTAAAGAGGTAAACAGCACCATCGTTGAGGCCGCCCTCCAGTATAACGACGGCTTTACCGAGTCCGTCTTCAGCTTTGCCAACTGCGTTAATACCGTGGACGGCGGCCAGCACCTTACCGGCTTCCGCTCGGCGCTGACCCGGGTGCTCAATGACTATGCCCATAAGAATAAATTTCTGAAAGATGACGAGCCCAACCTGACCGGTGAGGACGTCCGGGAAGGACTTACCGCCATTATCAGTGTCAAGCTCCATGAGCCGCAGTTTGAAGGGCAGACTAAAGGCAAGCTGGGTAACATTGAAGTTAAAAGCCAGGTAGAAAGCGCCGTCGGCGAGGGCCTGTCCATTTACCTCGGAGAACACCCCGACGAAGCCAGAAAAATCATCGAAAAGTGCATCACCGTGGCCAAGGCCAGGGAGGCCGCCCGCAAGGCCCGCGATTTGATTATCCGCAAGAGCAGCCTGGATACCGGCACGCTCCCGGGAAAGCTGGCCGACTGCTCGGAGAAAGACCCGTCCCACTGCGAGCTGTATCTGGTGGAGGGAGATTCCGCCGGTGGTTCGGCCAAGCAGGGGCGCAACCGCCGCTTCCAGGCGATACTGCCGCTGCGGGGTAAAATCCTTAACGTGGAGAAGGCCCCGCCGGACAAGATGCTGGGCAGCGAGGAAATACGCATCATCATCACCGCCCTGGGTGCCGGCATAGACGATGAATTTGACCCGGCCCGGCTCCGCTATCACCGGGTTATCCTGATGACGGACGCTGATGTTGACGGCTCGCACATTCGTACCCTGCTGCTTACCTTCTTCTTCCGCCACATGACGGAGCTGATTAATCACGGCTACCTGTATATCGCCCAGCCGCCTCTTTACCGCATTAAGGCGGCCAGTAGTCAGCACTGGGTTTACTCGGAACAGGAAAAAGAAGAAGTGCTGCAGGAACTGAAAGGGGCCAAAAAGGTGAATATCCAGCGCTATAAAGGCCTGGGCGAGATGACCCCCGAGCAGTTGTGGTCAACCACTATGGACCCGGAGACCCGCACCCTGCTCGGCGTGGGCATAGAAGACGCCGCCAGGGCAGACCATATTTTCCACGTCCTGATGGGTGGGGAAGTCCCGCCCCGCAAAGCCTTTATCCAGGCGCATGCCCAGAGCGTCAAAAACCTGGATATCTGACGTCCATTTTCTGAAGGTAAATATCCCTGTTTACCTGGCTCTTTAGCCGTGAGGGGGAACTATTGGTGAAGGAGAGAAGAGAGAAAGTCAATTTAAGTCCGGAAGACCTCTGTTTCACTCCGGCCCTGGAGCTGAGCGATATGATTCGGCGTAAGCTTGTCTCTCCGGTGGAAGTGGTGCAGACTTTTCTGAGCCGTATTGAAAAAATAAATCCTAAGATTAACGCTTACTGCACTCTGGTTCCGGAGATGGCCCTGGAGTCGGCGCGAAAAGCGGAATCAGAAATCATGCGGGGCGGTGAAATCGGCCTGCTCACCGGCCTGCCGGTAGCTATCAAGGATATAACCATGACCGCCGGCATCCGGACTACCTTTGGCTCGAAGTTATACGAAAATTTTGTCCCTGATGTTGATGCGCTGGTTGTCGAGCGCTTGAAAAAGGCGGGTGCCGTTATCATGGGCAAGACCAATACCCCGGAATTCGGCGCCGGGGCCTCCACCTTCAATAAGGTGTTCGGCCTAACGCGCAATCCCTGGAACACCGATTTCACGGTGGGCGGCTCCAGCGGCAGCGCCGCGGCGGCGGTAGCCGCCGGGATACTACCACTGGCCCAGGGAGGAGACTTGGGGGGCTCACTCCGGGCGCCCGCCAGTTTCTGCGGCGTGGTCGGCCTGCGGCCTTCGCCGGGGAGGGTGCCCCATTATCCCAGCGAGCTTAACTGGGATGACCTGGCGGTGCAGGGGCCGATAGCCCGCACCGTGGGTGACACCGCTTTGCTGCTGGAGGCAATGTCCGGGGCCGATAGCCGGAGCCCGGTTTCTTTACCCAGTGAGCAAGGTGAGTTCCTCCGAGCCGTGAAAGACCCTGAGATTAAAAACCTGAGGTTTGCCTGGAGCGATAACCTCAATTTAATCCCGGTGGATAAGGAAATACTGGAAATTACCCGGCCGGCAATAGATACGTTCCGCGGGCTGGGGTGCCAGGTCGTGGAAGATACTCCTGATTTCGGCGGCGTCAAGGAAGCCGCTCTCATTTTGAGAGGACTGCGCTTCGTGGCCCTGTACCAGGACCAGATGGATGACCCGGAATTCAAGCGGTGGGTAAACCCCCTGGTGACGGGCAATATCGAGCAGGGGCTGAAATTCTCAATTCGGGACGTGGCCAGGGCGTACCGGCAGCGGTCGGAAATATGGGATAGACTCAGGCAGTTCTTTGATAAGTATGATTTTCTACTGACGCCGACGATGCCGATTCCACCCTTCCCCGCCGAAGCCCAGTACCCCACCGAAATCGGCGGCCGGCCGATAGAACATTATATCGACTGGGTCTGGCTAACCTACGCCATTTCCGTGACCGGCTCACCGGCGGTATCCGTGCCCTGCGGCTGGACGGAAAAGGGGCTGCCGGTGGGGCTCCAGATAATCGCGCCTTACCGCGCGGAAGCCGCTTTGCTGCGGGCGGCGGCCGCTTATGAATCAGCCGCGCCGTGGGCAGACAAGAGGCCGCCCATCGGGTAATTAAGCGCCTTTGGTCGTCAAGGGCTACTTGCTACCCTGTATCAGGGAGAAAAACTCGGCCCGGCTGACTGCCCGGCGCTTGAAGCCACCCCTGACCGCCGAGGTAACGACATTGCTTCCCGGTTTCTCGATGCCGCGCATAATCATGCACATGTGCTGTGCCTGAATCACCACCGCCACCCCATCTGGCTTAATCGCATCATCAATGGCATCAGCAATCTCGGTAGTCATTCTCTCCTGGAGCTGTGGACGCTTGGCGATGATTTCCACCACCCGCGCTAACTTGCTGATGCCGATGATGCGGCCTTCCTTGTTT
>DAOWCR010000070.1 GCA_030639445.1 Dehalococcoidales bacterium | reverse complement strand
CCAGTAGGCGATATTGGTGACGCCGGGTACGAGAATGTCATCCTCTTTTAGTTCGGCGCGGATAGTCCGCAACAGGGCAAGCTGAAGAGGCGCTACCTCTTCCAGCTCTCCCAGGGCTGCTTGCCTTATCTTCTCGATTTCCCCGGGCTGCCAGGTGCTGCCGATGTCCCGTGGCAGTTCCGGCCGCAGGGCACTGAGGGCCGCCCGGGCATCGGCGGTGATGCCTAATTGCACCGTCTGATTTCTACCTATCTCCTCGGGGTCGGCATCGATTTGAATGAGTTTCTGCTCAGGCCGAAAGGCCCCGGGCAGAGGAGGCCTGAGATAAAGGCGGCTCCCCACCGCCAGGATAACATCGGCTTGTGGCAGGGCATAACGGGCGGGGCCCAGACCCCAGTAGCACACCCCCAAAGACAGGGGATGGTCACCACGGATGGCGCCTTTACCCTCGGGAGTGGTGATTACCGGGGTGTTCAGCTGTTCGGCCAGCCGGGTAAGCTCCCCGGAAGCGTCAGCGGCGATGACACCTCCCCCGGCCCAGATGACGGGGCGACGGGCCAGAGACAGCAGGCGCGCCGCCGAACGAATCCGTGTTGGGTCAGGCTGGTCTGGCAAAACCGTCTCCGGCTCGGGTAATGTCACCTCGGCCGTGGCCAGCAGGATATCCGAGGGGACCTCCAGCTCCACCGGGCGGGGCCTTCCCGTCCTCATGCGGCGTATCGCCTCGTGCACCATCCCCGGGATTTCCTCTACCTTCAAGACCCGGTGGCACCACTTGGTAAGAGGCCGAAACACTTCCAGCTGGTCGTCTATCTCATGGGTAGCCCCCCGCCGTTGGCCCAGGTTATAGCTCTCAATCTGTCCTGATATCAGGAGAAGAGGCGACGAAGCGGCGTACGCCGTGCCCAGAGCGGCGGTAGCGTTAAGAGCTCCCGGTCCGGGGACCACCATGGCCACCCCCATCTTACCGGTGGTGTGGGCGTAACCATAAGCCATGAAGGCGGCGGCTTGCTCGTGGCGCACGGTTACCCAGCGCATCGACTGGCGCCGGTAAATTGCGTCCAGGGCCTCCATTATCTGCACCCCGGGAAGCCCGAAGATAACTTCTGTTCCCTCTCGGGTCAGTGATTCGGCAAGAGCTTCCGCCCCGGTCATTGTCGGCATAAACTACCTCCACGATAACTTTTCAAGCGTAGCCCGGCAAGTAATTTAACTGGCTATAACTTTATCATAAGAGTCTCATAAGTTCAACGGCTAGCATTAATGGTTACCTTGTTACCTTTACTGGTCCACAGCTGGTCTATCTTTACAGTTAAGCGTCAGCGGCGGGAAAAAAGAGGCACCTGTCCGGCTGCCCGGACGGGAAATTCAAGCGGATGAGTTTTTGACCGTCTGGATTTTCCGCTCGTATTCCCGGAGCGCGGTAACGGCTTCATCCCCACTGACCTGGCGGAACCGTACTCGGTCGCCCGGCTTCGTCTGGGCTAAGTCGGGGATATCCACGCTAATCACGGTGGCAATCTTGGTATAGCCGCCGGTGGTCTGCCGGTCAGCGAGCAGTACTATCGGCCGCCCGTCACCCGGCACCTGAACGGCCCCGAGGGGAATACCGTCGGAAATGATATCGGCTTTCGCCCGGTGCGGTATCCGCGGGCCCTCCAGGCGGTAGCCCATGCGGTCGGCCTGAATCGATATCGTGTAGTCGGATTGGAGGAAGGTGTGGATACCGTCTTCGGTAAAGCAGTCGTCCTGCGGGCCGAGGATGACCCTGAGTTCAACCTGGTCATCATATGCCGGTAGGTGCGCGGTGGGGACCCGTGCCCTCCCGGTGACGGGCCTGGCCGCGGCAGCCCGAAGGATGTCTCCTTTCCGCAGCGCCCGGCCCTCAAGACCGCCGATTCCAGCTTTGGTATAGGTTGCCCGGCTGCCCATTACCATGGGGACATTTATCCCGCCGACGACCGACAGATAGGCCCGGCAACCGCTTTTCAGGCGAGGAAAAGAGAGTACGTCCCCGCGGCGCACCGGTACGGTTTCCCATCCAGGGATGGGACTGCCGTTTAGAGCCGCCGCCAGGTCAGCCCCGGTGACGGCCACCGTGGTGTCCTGGAGCACGCGTAACTGGCAGCCGAATAATGTTATCTCAAGCGAGGCGGCACCCTCCTCGTTGCCGACCAGAAGGTTGCTTGTCCGGAAGGCGTAATCGTCCAGCGCGCCTGACGGAGGCACGCCGTACTGCTGGTAGCCGTACCGTCCCAGGTCCTGAATGGTGGTCAGCGGTCCCGGCTGGATAACCTCAAAGGCTTCCATTCTCTCCTCATTCCATCACCGTTTCTTTCACGGAATATGTCCCCTGCGTCACCGCTTGCTGGACGCGGGTGAACTCTTCCGGAGTTATGCTGGTGAAGCGCAGGTAGTTACCGGCCTGAAACAGCGCCGGCGGCTCCCGGCCCGGGTCAAAAAGCTTCAGCGGCGTCCTTCCGATAAGCTGCCAGCCGCCGGGGCTTTCCGCCGGGTAGATTCCGGTCTGGCGGTCGGCAATGCCCACGGACCCGGCGGGTATCTTCACCCGTGGGGTCGCCAGTCTGGGCGCCGCTACCTTTGACGACATACCCCCCAGATAGGGAAAGCCAGGGATGAAACCAATCATGTAAATAAGATAAGGAGTGCCGGCGTGCAGCCGCACCACTTCCGGCACGCTGAGGCTATTGTGGGCGGCGACGAATTCCAGGTCGGGGCCATATTCGCCTCCGTAGGCGGTGGGAATCTCGATTAGCCTCGGTTTCCGCAGTTCGCCTTCCTCCGGTGATTGCGCCAGCTGGTACAGGGTTTCCCGCAATTGCCGGGCGTTTATCTGCCGTGGCTCAAAATAGACGAGGAGTGACCGGTAAGTGGGCACGGTTTCAATAACGCCGGGAATGCCTTCTTTTTGCAGGACCAGCGCCAGGGTGCGCACTCTACGGTTGATTTGCGGGTCAATGGCATCCCCAAATTCGACGAAAATAGCCCGGTCGCCACCAGTCAGGAACCGTGGTTCATCATAAATCATGGCTGGCAATTCAGAGAAAATTGCTCATTGGCGTTACTTCCACTCCCGCCGCCTCCAGCCTCTCTCTCAGGCCGCGGGCCAGGGCTACCACCCCGGGAGTATCGCCATGCAGGCAGATGGTATCGGCCCTAATCGGGATTTCCTGCCCGTTAACCGCGGTGGCCTTGCCTTCAGTGACCATTCTCAGGCTGGCGGCAATAACCTTTTCCGGGTCTTTAATCACCGCCCCGGGCTGGCTTCTGGGAACGAGGGTGCCATCCGGATTCAGGGCACGGTCGGCAAAGACTTCGCTGGCTACTTTCAGGTCAAGCTCCTGGCCGACCTTTAGCCAGACCGACCCGGCCAGCCCCACCAGTATCAGTTTTTGGTCAGCTTCCCGTACGCCCTCGGCGACGGCCCTGGCGATTTCCTCATTGGCCACGCCCATATTGTACAGGGCACCGTGTGGCTTGACGTGCTGCAGCGGCCTCGTCCTGGTAAAAGCCTGCAATGCCCCGACTTGATAGATGACGTAATTCTTGACCTCTTCCGGGGTTACCTTCATCTCCCTCCGCCCGAAACCGATGAGGTCGGGGAGGCCGGGATGCGCCCCGACGGCAACTCGTGACTGTTCCGCCAGGCTGACGGTACGCCGCATCCACACCGGGTCCCCGGCGTGAAATCCGCAGGCGACATTGGCCGAGGAAATATAGGGCATCAACTGCTCGTCAAAGCCCAGCTGGTAGACGCCAAAACTTTCCCCCAAATCACAGTTAAAGTCGATCTTCTTTCCCGTGGCACTCCTCCTGAAGTTATATTATATGCCAGCGACAGGCTTTTGCTCCACCATTATAAAATCGAGAAGTCTTCGTCTCTGAGGTCGGTAATGAACATGTGCCCCGGGGAGTGGGTAATCATCAGCGGCGGCTTTGACCGCAAAGCCACTGCCTGGGGAGTCACCCCACAGGCCCAGAAGACAGGGACCTCATCACCTTTTATTTCCACGGCATCGCCGTAATCCGGTTTCGCCAGGTCAGTGATGCCAATTCTATCCGGGTCTCCGATGTGAACCGGAGCTCCATGGACCATGGGAAACCGGGAGGTTACCTGGACTGACCTTACCACTTTGGCGGTCGGGACAGGCCGCATGCTCACTACCATGGGCCCGGAAAATATCCCGGCGGGGGTGGTCGGGATATTGGTCACATACATCGCTACGTTCTTGCCCTCGTCAATATGACGCAGGGGTATTCCGGCCCTGATTAACGCGGTTTCAAAGGTGAAACTGCACCCCAGCGAAAATGTTACCATTCTATCGTTCCAGTATCCGGTAACATCCTTTTCTTCGCTTACCAGTTCACCGTCCTGGTAGACCCGGTACAGGGAGACGTCTAGCCGGATATCGGCAGCGGGTGCCGTCAGCGTCGGTTCATACTGGCCCGGCTCAAGCACCTCCAGGACGGGACAGGGCTTGGGGTTACGCTGGCAGAAGAGGAAAAAGTCAAAGGCAAACTCCCTGGGTAGAATCACCAGATTGGCCTGGGTATAACCGGGAGCCAGGCCACAGGTCGGACGCAGTAGCTCACCCCGCCGAATAAGCTCCCTTACTTTTTGAGGGTTGTCATACACCATATCAAAACCCACAGGCTTGCGCCGGTCTGCCTCTCTCTTTGTATAGAAAAATAGACTATTCCTTGTCGGGATGTCAACATTCTTTACTTCCGCCTGTCTTTGCCTCGCCCGAATTTTCCCATTAGCAAATCAGCATGGCGTCACCGATACTGATTATTCCGAGGGAATTAGGAGGTACCCAAACATATCTTGAAGTCTCAATTTCTTACCAGAATTGAGACTTCGTTATGGTGGTGTGGGGAGAGTAACTTTAGATTCGGGCCCTTAGCCTTTCCTCCTCGTCCGTTATACGTAGGGTACGATGTTGCGTCCTTCTGGCCTGCCCGAGTATCCTTTGTGGGGGCATGCTAGTTTGTGGCGTGGACTACTGCAATCATAAAGGGAATGTTAGCTGGTGCTGGATGGGGATTATATCATAGCACACATGGTGTGCTATCTTCTTGGGGTAAACAATCTGAAAATAAGATAAAAAGTGCTACCCCAGCCAATTACCCAAAACAGAAGCAAGAAAATAGCAATAGCATCAAGTAAATAAGGGTAGTTGGTAAAATCTACATTAGATAACCGAGGCATAACAAGTATATAAAGACTAGGTGGGAATATTAGTAAAAGAATGATAGCCAACATTTTTACAAGTGACTTTGGGATGGTAGTATTCAATTGTTTTGGCATAGCCGTAGTATAAAGAGACTAACAACCAAATGCAAATAAAACCTTAAATTCAAATTGATACACTACTGGCGATTCGGTCTTTCTGGTCTGCATAGAAACATTTCTCAGCAAGTTTGGAACTTCTTTTACCGAGATACCCACAGTTAACACACCACCCCTTACCGTTGACCTGCCCCCAAAAGGGCAATATGCGGTGCCGGCTCTGCTAGTCCTGGCATTTCTGACATTTCTGGTCTAACAAAATAGCTGAAGAGCAAGGATGCAAACCCTCCTTCGTTTCAGCGGATAGACTATCAGAGTGCTGTCCGGCCACCATCGAGGTAGAGCGTCTGGCCTGTCATATAGTTGGCGGCATCGGAGGCCAGATAAAGCGCCAGCAATCCTAGTTCGCGTAATTCTCCCGCCCTCCTCAGAGGAATGGAGCCAAGCATTTGCTCTTTAAGCTCCGGGTTCTCATAGGCCTCTGCTGAAAGAGCTGTATGAAAGGCCCCGGGTCCAATGGCATTAACGTTGATATTAAAAGGAGCCCATTCCAGAGCTAGGCAGCGAGTGAACATGCTTATTGCTGCCTTGCTGGTACTGTAAGCCAAACGATAGGGGTTACCTGTAATTGCATTCATAGAGCTAATGTTAATAACTTTACCCGTTCTTTGACTAATCATATAAGGTCCAACTGCTCTTGTACAGAGAAAGATACTGGTAAGATTGGTGTCCATGGTCAGGTGCCATTCCTCCTCACTAAGCTCGGAATTCAGGTCACGCACCCTTTGCCACCCAGGGAATTTTATGCCAGGTAACGGAACCAGTTGCTTGGGATGTGCTATACCGGCATTATTAACCAGTATATCTACTGTACCAAACTCGGCTATCGTTTTTTCCACCATGTGCTCTACCTGGTCTGCTTGGGTAACGTCAGTTGCTATAGCGAGGGCGCGTCTGCCTAATTGTCGAACCTCTTCAGCAGCCCCTTCTATTTGCTCTTTAGTGCGCTCGATCCGTGTTCCCGAGGCGGTTTGGCTGGTTTTCAAGTAAACTTTGATATCTTCGGCGTAAGGTAGTTTATCCATAACGATCCTCCTGGAGCAACTCAAACATTCCTTGATGCTGATTATTCACAAAATAAATATCATCAATAAATTGGCGCGCCTTTTCTGCTACCTCCTGGACCAATTCAATTCCAATATAAGACCTATTTAATGACTTAGCGGCTCGCAATACCTGACCAGATCCGGCGAAGGGAT
>DAOWCR010000143.1 GCA_030639445.1 Dehalococcoidales bacterium | reverse complement strand
TACTTCCGCCAGTTCCCCGGCGGTCATGGCGGACAGGTGAGAAAAGTCAAAGCTGAACCGCTCTGGAGCCACCAGCGAGCCTCTCTGCTGGACATGCTCGCCCAGGACCCGGCGGAGAGCCAGGTGAAGCAGGTGGGTGGCGGTATGATTGCGGGCAATGTCCCGGCGCCGCTCCCCGTCCACCTCGGCCGTTACCTCATCGCCTACGGAGAAACTGCCTTCGGTGACCGGTCCCTGATGAATAATAATGTCCGGCGGGATGCGGACCGTATCGGCCACGGAAAATTTGCCGCTGGCGCGGCGTATCTCGCCGGTATCTCCCACCTGTCCCCCCATCTCGCCGTAGAAGGGGGTGGTCTCTAAAATCAGGCTCGCCGTCTGCCCCTGGTTTACCGCTTCGGCCGGTGCGCCGTCCACCAGCAGGTCAATAATCACCGACTGGTGTTTGAGGTTGTGGTAGCCCACAAAAGGCGTCGTGTCATAAGCACGCGCCAGTGAAGCCGCTTCCCTCGCCGCCGCCTTGCCGGGGGCGAACAGCTCCGCCTTTCTGGCCCTGGCCCGCTGCTTCTCCATCTCGCGATTAAAACCCTCCAGGTCCACGGAGAGGCCACGCTCGTGGGCGACCTCGGTGGTCAGCTCCGCGGGAAAACCGTAGGTATCATAAAGCTTGAAGGTCTGCTTGCCCGAGATTTCCTTTTCCCCCCGCCCGGCCAGCTCCGCCATAATGCCGTCCAGCAGTTCCAGCCCGGCACTGAGCGTCCCGCTGAACCTGGCCTCCTCAAGCTCGATTGCCTTGAGAATAAAGTCCCGTCTCTGCTTTATTTCGGGATAAACGTGCCCCATCCGCGCGATGGTAACCCCGGCTATTTCCGTCAGGAACGGCTTGTCTAGTCCCAGTCTCCGGCCAAAGAGCGCCGCCCGCCGCAGCAAACGGCGCAGCACGTAGCCCCGCCCCTCGTTGCCGGGAATCACCCCGTCGCCGATGAGAAAGGCGATACCGCGGCCGTGCTCGACAACTACCCGCATGGCACCATCAACAGCGGCCTCAGCGCCGTAGCTCTGGCCGGTTAACCCGGAAATACTTTCCAGCAGCGGTATAAACAGCTCGGTCTCGTAAACCGAGGTCTTACCGGTTACCGCGGCCAGCGTCCTCTCCAACCCCATGCCGGTATCAATATTGGGTTTCGGCAGCAGGGTGCGCTGTCCCGCTTCATCCTGGTTGTACTGGGTGAACACCAGGTTCCAGATTTCGGAAAAACGGGCACAGCCGCAGTTCGGGGCACAGGAAGATTTACCGCAGCCGACTTCTTTCCCGAAGTCATAGTGAATTTCGCTGCACGGTCCGCAGGGTCCGGAGTTGCCGGCGGGACCCCAGTAGTTCTCCTTTTCCCCGAATCTCAATATTCTCTGCTCGGGAATACCGGTTTCTTCCCGCCAGTAGCCGAAGGACTCGTCATCATCCAGGTAGATAGTCGCCCACAGGCGTTCCGGCGCCAGCTTCAGGCGCTCGGTAACAAACTCCCACGCCCAGCGAATCGATTCCCGCTTGAAGTAATCGCCGATGCTGAAGTTGCCCAGCATCTCAAAAAAGGTAAGGTGACTGGTGTCCCCCACCGACTCGATATCAGTGGTGCGGAAGCACTTCTGGCAGGAGGCCAGGCGGGGGTTGGACGGCACTTCCTCGCCCAGGTAGTAAGCCTTGAATTGCACCATGCCCGCGCTGGTCAGCAGCAGCGTCGGGTCGCCGTGGGGAATGAGAGAAGCGCTGGGCACGATTTCATGTTTTTTCTCGGCAAAGAATTTTAAGTAAGCCGCTCTTACTTCATCACCGGTCACTGATTATACTCCTTGTACACAGAAACGCTGGTTATTTGATTTTAGGGTAAGACAGGTTGGCTGTCAATGAGAGACAAGGAATATTATTCAAAGACCTATTTCTTTGCGCCGCTTTTCTCAAAATATATGGTGACCCTCCCCCTTTATCCCCCTCCCTTG
>DAOWCR010000120.1 GCA_030639445.1 Dehalococcoidales bacterium | reverse complement strand
GTGTCGCCACCGAAGGCCGGCAAGACGCTGCTGCTCAAGTCCATCGCCAGTGCCGTCGCCACCAACTATAATGATATTCACCTGATGGTATGCCTCATCGGGGAGCGTCCGGAGGAGGTCACGGATATGAAACGCTCCGTCAAAGGCGAGGTGATCGGCGCCACCTTTGACGAGGCGGTGGAAAACCAGACCCACGTCGCCGAGTTAACCCTGGAGAGGGCCAAGCGCCTTGTTGAGAGCGGGAAAGATGTATTCATCCTGCTTGACGGCATTACCCGCCTCACCCGGGCCTATAACCTGGCGATGCCCTCCAGCGGCCGCACCCTGTCCGGGGGTATTGAAGCCGCGGCCCTCCACCCCGCCAAGCGCTTCTTCGGCGCCGCCCGCAACGTTGACGAGGGCGGCAGCCTGACGATTCTCGCCACCTGCCTCATTGACACCGGCAGCCGCATGGACGAGCTCATCTACGAGGAGTTCAAGGGGACCGGCAACATGGAGCTTCACCTCGACCGCCGCTTTTCCGAGCGCCGCATCTTCCCGGCGATGGACATTCAGCGCAGCGGCACCCGACGAGAAGAGCTGCTAATCGATGAAGAAAGCCTGAAACAAATATGGCTGCTGCGGCGCATGGTGGCCATGATTGCCTCCGATGCCAACAACCTGGTCGAAGCCACCGAACGAATACTGGAGCGCCTGCGCAAGACCAAGACCAACGTTGAATTCCTGGCCAATCTGAACAAGGAGACATAGATGCAAATCAGGAAAGCATATAAAGAGGTAAACCCCGAGCTGCTTTATAACGAAATCAGGGACTTTATCCTGAAGCAGGGGGTAAGCCTGGACGAAGCCAAGATAGAGACCTATGCCTCGCCGAGCGACACCTCATCGTTTATTTCCCGGGGTACATTGACCTTCAAGGTTTCGAGTGAGTCAGGCAAGACAAACAAAGAATGCCTCAGAGCACATATTGTCGGCTCAGCCAAAACCGAAACGAAGGTGATGCTGGATATCGACGAAAAGCTTTTCCCCCAGAAGAAACTCTCGGCACTGCAAGACGACCTGGACTTTATTTTTGGCTCAGACGAGATAAAATCATAACCCGGCGGCCAGCTTATACATATTCTGGTAAGCCTGTCCGAAGTCAGGGTTATCTTTCTGGAGTTTATCCTTCAAGGCGTTCATCCGCCGGACAAACTCCTGCCTGTCTTTATTTTTAACCAGGCCGGCCCACGCCGCCACCTTGCGGTGAAACACTTCTTCAATCCCGGCCATACCGGGTAAGTTCATTTGCAGGGAAGCGTAAAGCTCCGGGTCCTCCGAAATAACACTCTCCACCAGGGTCAGCAGCACCTTGTAGGTAATGCCACCCACTGCCTCCGTCTGTTTCAGTCCGTCAGTGCTGAGCAGGGTATCGGCCGAGACAATAGCGATAAAATGGGCCAGCCCCAGGACGATGGTCATCTTTTCATCGTGTTCGGCGGGGGTCATCAGGCTAACTCTGGCGCCTCTGGCTTCCAGATACTCCCTGACCTTCTGCGCCAGGACCCTCTCCTCGTCGCTGGTCGGGGTCAGCACAAAGTTCTGATGGGCGATGCTGGCGGCGCCGGGGCCAAATAGCGGATGGGCACCGAGCACTCGCGCCTCCTTCAGATACCGGTGCATCGTGGCCACCGGAGACGCCTTGGTGGAGGTAATGTCAACCACGACCTGCCCGGGCGAAATATGCGGGCTTATCTGCGCCACCACCTCTTCAAAGCTCTCCATTGATACCGACAGCAGAACGGCATCAGCGCCTTTGACGGCATCCACCATTGAGGCGACTTCAACCCCCAGCGCCTGCCCGGCTTCCCGCAGCTTGTTTTCGTTCCGGCCGCTGATGACCACCTCCTGGCCGTCCTGAAGCAAAAAGCGGGCAAACCACCGCCCCATCTTCCCCGAACCACCGATTATGGCTACTTTCACCCGGTCACCTCACTGCTTTTTCCGGGCCCTGGGGTAAGAACCCAGGACCTTGACGAAGATTGAAGTCTCATCCAGGCTTTTTATAGCTTCCCGGGCCGGCTCGTCCTCGCGGTGACCGCCAAAATCAAGGTAAAAGTTATACTGCCAGGGCTTCTGCCTCGTCGGCCGCGACTCAAGCTTGGTCAAATTGATATTCCGGCGGGCAAACTCCCCGAGGGAATCATATAGTGCTCCCGGCCTGTCTTTGGTCGAGAAAACGATGGAGGTCTTGTCATCACCCGAAGGGGGAGAGTCTTCCCCGGCCAGGACAAAAAAACGGGTGAAATTATTCGGGTTATCCTCTATCCCCTGGGCGACCACCTTCATGCCGTAGATTTCCGCGGCCCGGGCGCTGGCAATGGCGGCGCTGTCGGATAACCCTTTCTCTTTTATCATTTTGACGCTGCCCGCCGTATCGTAGGTAGGGATTAGTTCGCAGTCCAGCTGCTGTAAAAATCTTCGGCATTGCGCCAGGGCCTGCGGGTGGGAATAGACCTTCTTGATGGCATCGAGTCCCGTCTCCGGGCCGGCGATAAGGCAGTGAATCACGCGCAGCTCCAGCTCACCGCATACCCGGAGAGCTGATTCCAGCAGGAGGTCATACACCCGGCTGATAATCCCTTCCAGCGAATTCTCCACCGGGACAACGCCGAACGGTACTCCTTCTGCCTCCACCGCCTTGAACACGTCTTCCAGAGTTTCGCGGGGCCTAATCTGTATCGAAGGCCCGAAAAACTGAAAGGATGCTTCGGCGCTGTAGGCGCCCACCTCGCCCTGGAAAGCGACCTCCATGCCCTGTATGTTTTTGCAGGCGGCGATTATCCGCCGGTAAATGTCTTCTATATTTTCCCGGCTTATATCCATTTTTTTATCCCGGGCAATGTTTCTGACATTTTCCAGGACCCGGTATTCTCTTTCTTTATCCTCAACCAGCCTGTTCTGCGTCTTTTTCCCCCGGCCTATCTCCTCGGCGATTTTTATCCTCTCCCCGATAAGCGCCACTATCCGGGCATCAACGTCATCTATTTTCTCTCTCAAATCTTCCAGGTTCATTTTATCACCCTCGGAATCAGTCCCGCCCTCAGGGCAAAGTCGCCCAAGGTGACCGCCATCATGGCTTCGACCACGGCCGCCGCTCTGGGCAC
>DAOWCR010000149.1 GCA_030639445.1 Dehalococcoidales bacterium | reverse complement strand
GAGGGAGCGATCATCGGCAGGGCGCTCTACACCGGAGATATCAAACTCAAGCAGGCTCTGGCCGAAATAAATCGGCTTTGAGAGAATAATTTTTTTCTTGTGGGGAGTCTAAGGGGGGTTTCATCCCTCTTTCAAAACATTCTCCCTCCCTTATCAAAGGGAAGGGGATAAAGGGGGTGGGTCACCAAATAAAATCTAAAGGGGGCAGGGGTTACCCCACAAAAGCTTAAGGGGGTGAGGTAGATAAGCAACCTAAAATTTAATGAAAAAGGGCTTATCCCGGCGGTGATTCAAGATGCCGACACGAGCGAAGTGTTGATGCTGGGCTATATGAACGAAGAAGCGCTGCGCCGGACTCTGACCAGCGGCGAAGTCTGGTTTTACAGTCGCCGTCGGCAGGAGCTGTGGCACAAGGGAGAGACCTCGGGGAATCGCCTTATGGTGCGCTCGGTATGGCAGGACTGCGATAGCGATACCATCCTGGTCCGGGCTCACCCCCTCGGCCCGGTATGCCACACCGGCAATAAGACCTGCTTCTTCCGGGAACTGACCGAGAAGGACGCAGAGGCTTGAGGTTGACATAACTAAGAAAACAATTCAAAGCTAATCAGCTAGGAATTGTTTCACCAGAAAAATGAAGCCTATGTCGCCTCCTCACCCTGGTCAATCTCCACCGCTTTCTTTAACGCGCACAGGGCAACCTCTATCTGGCTGTCATCGGGTTCCCGGGTGGTCAATCTCTGTAACCACAGCCCGGGAGCCAGGACTATCCTGACCAGAATATTTTCGGTATGCCTGGCGCCAAAGTGGATGACCTCATAGCCCAGGGCGGCGATGACCGGGATAAGAAGGAAGCGCGACAGCACCATAAGCCAGAGGGCAGGACGGCCCACGAGGGCAAAGGCCACGATGGCGATAATCAGCACCGCGAAAAGAAAACCGGTGCCGCAGCGCACATGGGCGGTGCTGAATTTTCTGATGGCGGCTACTTCCATCGGCACGCCGGCCTCATAGGCGTTTACCGTTTTATGCTCGGCGCCGTGGTAAGTGAATACTCGCTTGATGTCGGGCATCAGCCCGACCAGCTTGAGGTAGGCGACAAAGATGACCAGGCGGATAAAACCCTCGATGAGATGAAATACCAGAGACGAACCGATATAGGGATTGATTAGCCTGGTGAGGAAAAGAGGCAGAATAAGGAACAGGACAATCGCCAGGGCCAGGGCCAGGGTAATCATGATCCAGACCGTTTTCCCGGAAATTTCTTCCTTTTCTTCCTCCAGGGACACGTTCGCCGAGTAGAGCAGGCTCCTGATGCCGATTACCATCGCCTCGATTAAGACGATGATGCCCCGCAGTAAAGGGGTCCGCCTCATCCGGCCGGTATAAACGGCCGCCAGCAACCGGATGTCAGTTATCAGGCCCCCGCCAGGCCGGCGCACGGCGGTTACGGCGGCCTTCCGGCCCCGTATCATTACGCCCTCAATAACCGCCTGCCCCCCATAGCTAAAATCTCTGGCCATAATAACTCCGGCATAAACAAAAAAGAGCGGTCTGGAAATCCCGCTCCCTTTCTTCGCGGTACGCTGGTTTAATCTTTCACCTTATAGCGTCTCTTAAAGCGTTCCACCCGCCCGGTAGTATCCAGCATCCGGCGCTCTCCGGTGAAAAACGGGTGGCACTGATTGCACAGCTCCACTTTCAGTTCTTTCCGGGTGGAACCGGTG
>DAOWCR010000146.1 GCA_030639445.1 Dehalococcoidales bacterium | reverse complement strand
TTTTTGACTATTGACTTTGATTAAAAGTTAAAGATAAAGCCCTCACTCACCCCCGCTCACTTTCCCTGCCCCTTCAGCCTCTTCAAAATAGCCTCCAGGTATATCCGGGCCAGGTTTTTACCGTGCTTGGGTATCCGCGCCCGCTTTTTCCGGCGCTTTTTCTCACGGCGTTCCTGCCGGGTCTTCAGTCTTTCCTCGTTCACCTTTTTATTGCCTCAGGCGTCCCACAGCATTTCCGCCGTCCGGGCGGTTACCTTCCCCACCAGTTCAGCGCATTTCTCGGGCAGCCCGGCTTCTTTGGCCAGTTCCGCCTGCCAGGGGATTTTGGTGTCATAGTAAACCCCGGCGAACCTGGTGCGAATCTCCCGGCAGGTGGCGGAGCCGAATTCCTTCTCAAACCATTTGTAGAGCTGGGCCACCGGCAGGTAGCCGCTCTTCATCTTTTCCAGGTCATCAATCTCTTCCCGGCCGCGCCCGTGCTTCAAGCTCAGCATCATGCTGGCGCCGAGCAGCGCTCCGCAGGCGTCGTGCATCTGCCCGATGCCGCCGCCAAACCCGCTGGCCGCCTTGAAGATATTATCGTCTCTGGTCCCAAACACATCTTGCAACGCAAGTATCGTGCACTGGCTTCAGTTGTGGTAGGCCGGCATATACTCGCGTGCCCTGTCGTAGGCTTGCTTTACCGCGGCTTCTTTGTTTTTGGGTGCCATTAGTCTGCCTCCTTCTACCACTTTTATCATTGTTTACTTCTTTACCACCGCCTCGTCAAACTCTTTGCGCAGGTCAATGATGCGGTCGCGGAACAGGGCCGCCTTCTCAAACTCAAGACCTCTGGCGGCGGCTTTCATCTGCGTTTCCAGCTCTTTAATCAGGCGCGCCACGTCCTCCTTCGTCGCCGGGGCGGCGGCGATATAGGGAGTGCGCGTCTCGGCGACCGCTCTCACCCGCTCGGTGATATCTCTGATGGCTTTCCTGATTCCCTGGGGGGTGATGCCGTGCTCTTTATTATAGACTTCCTGAATCTGGCGGCGCCGCCGGGTCTCCTCTATCGCCCTGGCCATGGAACTGGTGGTGGTGTCGGCATACATAATGACCTGTCCGTCCACGTGGCGGGCGGCGCGGCCCATCGTCTGAATCAGGGCTTCCTTCGACCTCAGGTAGCCTGCCTTGTCCGCATCCAGGATGGCCACCAGGCTCACCTCGGGCAGGTCGAGTCCTTCTCTGAGTAAATTGATGCCGACCACGACGTCGTAGACACCGAGGCGGAGGTCGCGCAGTATCTCCACCCTTTCCAGGGTGTCAATCTCGGAATGGAGGTAATGGGTCTTTGTTCCCGCCTCTATGAGGTAGTCGGCCAGCTCCTCGGCCATCCGCTTGGTCAGGGTGGTCACCAGGCAGCGCTCTCCCCGTTCCACCCGGCGCTTTATCTGGTCAAGCAGGTCGTCAATCTGCCCCCGGGTCGGCTTAATCTCAATCGTGGGCTCGAGGAGGCCGGTGGGTCGGACCAGCTGCTCGGCGACCTGTTGGCTGTGCTCGTACTCATAGTCCGCCGGCGTGGCCGAAGTATAGACCACCTGGTTGATGTGCTGGTTGAACTCGGTAAAGTTCAGCGGGCGGTTGTCCAGCGCCGAAGGCAGGCGAAAGCCGTATTCCACCAGGGTTTCCTTGCGGGAACGGTCACCCTGGTACATCCCGCGAATCTGCGGCAGGGTCATATGCGATTCGTCGATAAAGAGCAGGAAGTCGTCGGGAAAGTAGTCCAGCAGCACCCAGGGCGGGCTGCCCGGAGCGCGTCCGGACAGGTGGCGGGAGGAGTTCTCCACGGCGTTGCAGTAGCCCGCTTCCCTCAGCATCTCTAAATCATAGTTGGTGCGCGCTTCCAGCCGGGCGGCTTCCAGCAATTTCCCCCGGGCTTTCAGCTCGGCTAAACTCTC
>DAOWCR010000133.1 GCA_030639445.1 Dehalococcoidales bacterium | reverse complement strand
TAACTTTCACAGCCGGCGCTACAGCGCACGGGCCTGGACGCTCTTGCCACTGCCCTCCACACACTCAAAGATGATAAATAGAGACATTTATATCCTCACGAGGGGGGCTTCGCCCCTTTTAATCCCCTTTACCCCTTATAAATCCTCACCCGCCGGTTCGGGTCTTTACCGGTGCTCTGCGAGGCCAGGGCGCTTCTCTCGGCAATCAGGTGCTGCAGGCGGCGGATATAGGCGCTCTGGGGGCTGAGCTCAACTGCTTCCTGGCCGTTCTTTACCCGTGCCACTGCTTCCTCTGCTTCGCCCAGAGCCAGCTTGAAGTAATCCGCTTTATCCGAGCCCGCCACCGGATAGATACTATGCAGCAGCTGTCTTATCTGGGGCGGGGTATTACTTTTCAGGACATAGATGGGCAGGCCTGAGGTCTCCGCATCTCTGACCTTCTGCGGCTTGCGCCGGTAGTAGTTTTTTGAAGTGATAAACAGGTTGGCTTTATTCAGGTTGTCCACTATATCCAGACTCAGATTCATCTCTTTGGCTACCTGCTCCAGCCGTGCCCGGTTGATGCCGAAGAGGTAAAGCCGGTGGCTATCTCCGGCCGGCAGTTTGGCTTTAGCCTTTTTCACGGCGGTAACCGGTTTCTCGCTTTTGACCTCCCCCGCTTCATCCAGCCAGCGAGTCTCGGTAGCCGTCAGTTGGCCGCGCAGGATGGCATCAACCGCCTCGCCGACGTCAGGATGAATGGCCACCTTGTCCCAGTCCTGAATTTCCACCACGATGTCAAAAGTAGGCGGTGACATGCGCTCCAGCACGGACTTCTGGGTGCGCCGGCGCCTGGCTTCCTCATCGCCCAGGGTAACCGACTGAATCCCGCCGACCAGGTCGGCCAGCGTCGGGTTCATCATCAGGTTCTCCAGCGTGTTGCCGTGAGCCGTGCCTACGAGCTGGACGCCGCGTTCGGCAATCGTCCGCGCCGCCCGGGCTTCAAGCTCGGTGCCGATTTCGTCAATCACAATCACTTCCGGCATGTGGTTTTCCACGGCTTCAATCATCACCGCGTGCTGCAGAGTAGGAGTGGTCACCTGCATCCGCCGGGCGTGGCCAATGGCCGGGTGGGGAATATCACCGTCGCCAGCGATTTCATTCGAGGTATCCACGATGATAACCCGCTTCCCCAGGTCATCGGCCAGCACGCGGGCTACTTCGCGCAGCATGGTCGTCTTGCCCACCCCGGGACGCCCCAGCAGCATGACGCTCTTGCCCGACTGTACCAGGTCTTCAATGACTTTTATCGTGCCGAAGACGGCCCGGCCCACCCGACAGGTCAGCCCGACAATACGGCTTTTCCGGTTGCGAATAGCGGAGATGCGGTGCAGCGTGCGCTCAATCCCCGCCCGGTTGTCGTCACCGAAGCTGCCGATGCGCGAGACAACATAATCAATGTCCGCCTCGCCCACTTCCCCGGGGTCAAGGACTACTTCCCGGCGGGGAAAGCGGGCTTCCGGAGCACGGCCGAGATCCAGGACGACCTCCAGCAACTCACTGAGGCCTTTCCGCCGGCCCAACGACTGGCGAAGACGCGGCGGCAAAATTTCCAGCAGAGCGTCCAGGTCATCGGTGATTACCTTTTGCAAAGACCTCCTCCGGAATACCTTTACTTGTGTCCGGCGACAATATCCAGAAAATACCGGTGAAACCTAAGGTCGTCGGTCAGCTCGGGATGAAAAGCCAGGGCCAGCAGCTTCCCCTGTCGAGCGGCCACTATGATGCCGTCAGCCAACCTGGACAGCACCTCCACTTTGCCATCGGCCTGCTCAATCAACGGAGCGCGGATGAAGACACCGGGAAAGGGCTTCTTGCCCAGCACCGGAACGGAGAGCTCGGCCTCAAAGCTTTCCCTCTGCCGGCCGAAGGCATTGCGTCTGACGGTGATATCCATCACGGCCAGGGGCTCCGGGTAAGTATCTGTTTTCCGGGCCAGAAGTATCATGCCGGCACAGGTGCCCAGCACCGGCAGGCCATTTTTCGCCCGGTCTCTTATCTCACCGGCCAGTTTATAATCACGCATCAACCGGCCGATAGACGTGCTCTCGCCGCCGGGAATGACTAGCCCGTCCAGACCCGCAAGTTCCTCGGGCAAACGGACGGGCACAGCCTCCACCTCCAGTTGTTGCAACCTGGCAATGTGCTCGGCAAAGGCTCCTTGCGAGGCAAGGACGCCAATTTTCATACTACCATCCTCTTGATGCCAGCAGTTCATCCTCCGGGATTTGCTTGATGTCCAGTCCGGGCATAGCTTCTCCCAGGCCTTTACTGACCTCGGCAATGATGGCCGGGTCTTTGTAATGGGTGGTGGCTTTGACGATAGCCTGAGCCCTGGACGAAGGGTCAGTGGACTTGAATACCCCCGAACCGACAAAGATACCGTCCGCGCCCAACTGCATCATCAGCGCGGCATCGGCCGGGGTGGCCACGCCGCCGGCGGCAAAGTTAACCACCGGTAGTTTCCCGGTCTTGTGTATCTCGCTGACCAGCTC
>DAOWCR010000098.1 GCA_030639445.1 Dehalococcoidales bacterium | reverse complement strand
GCATGTCATCCGTACCGACTCGACGACCACCCACTCCTTCACGGTTGGCGAGCTGTCGGGACTGATTACTCCCCGGGCCTCGGAAATCGCCGATGACCTGAAAGCTACCGGCCCCAGCGAGGTGACGACCAACATATGGGGCGCGCGCTGGGCCAAGCTGGTGGTAAACTGCATGAGGAATACCATCGCCGGCCTTATCGGCCCCGCTTTATCATCATTGACCGAGGCACAAAAAGACACCACCAACTTAATCAGAGCGGCCACCGGGTGTGAAGTAGTCCGGGTGGGCCTGGCGCTGGGGGTGGCGATAGAACCAATCTGGGGCATCCCCACCCGGGAGTTTGTGGAAGCGACCACCCGGGATAGCCTCAAGACATTAACAGATAAGCTGGAAGCCTTCGCGCGGCAGATACTAACGACTCCAGAGCAGGCACAGAAGCTGGGGGCACCGAGCCGCCCGTCACTTCTGCAGGACGTGATAAAGGGCCGGCGCACCGAGGTGGACTATCTCAACGGGCACGTGGTGGAAAAGGGGGAAGAAACGGGCATCGCCACCCCGATGAACCGGGCCATCCTGGACCTGATGAAAAAGCTGGAGAGGGGAGAAATCAAACCGGACCCGTCCCACCTGTCACAACTTGAACCCCACCTGGCATTTTAAGACGGGCTAAAAGGCGCTTAGACTTCTGCCCGCCCTCAGGTTTTCGTTACCTCGGTCAAGCCGCCGTCGGCCACCAGCACCGTCCCGGTAATATACTTCGCCTCATCCGAGGCCAGGAACAGGGCGGCATAGGCGGTGTCCCAGGCGTCACCCAGTTTCCGGGCGGGAATCTTAGCTGCCCGCTCCCGGAATATTTCCTCAACGTCACCGGCGCGGGCAGCGGCCACCGCGGTCTCCATCACCGGGGTGCGGATATACCCGGGTAAC
Source organism: Dehalococcoidales bacterium (assembly GCA_030639445.1). Lineage (GTDB taxonomy): Bacteria > Chloroflexota > Dehalococcoidia > Dehalococcoidales > RBG-16-60-22. The sequence goes on along the minus strand of DAOWCR010000098.1, from coordinate 3,738 downwards.
ACCGCGTTCGCCCGGACTCCTTTGGCGGCATGCTGAATGGCTATCTCCCGGGTAAGCGCAATCACCCCGGCCTTGGATACGGAATAAGCCACCGTCGGAAACTGCAATCTTTTTATGGCGGTGATAGAAGAGATATTGACGATGGCCCCGCTCCCCTGCTTCTCCATCTGCGGCAGGACGTATTTACAGGTCAAGAACATACTTTTCAGGTTAACCTTCATTATCTCGTCCCACTTCTCCTCGCTGGTGCTCAGGACATCACCGATGCCCGGGATACCGACATTGTTATGGAGGATATCAATCCGGCCAAAGGTCTCCACACATTTTTCCGCCATACGCTGACAGTCAGCAGCTCTGGTCACGTCCGCCTGAAACACGATACATTCTCCGCCCTCCTCGCCAATTATACGCCGGGTCTCCTCAGCGGCGGCCAGATTACAATCAACCAGCATGACCCGCGCTCCCTCTCTGGCATAAAGAATGGCGGAAGCCTCCCCGTTCCCCATGCCCGGTCCGCTGGCGCCGGCGCCGGTCACAATGGCCACTTTACCTTTGACGCGTTCTCCCATATTTTAACCTCCTATTACTTTATGTCAACTAATTTAACGCCCTACTAATGCACCAGATACAGGCCACAGTTGACCGGCAGGGTCTGGCCGGTGACGGCGCTGGACTCATCCGAGGCCAGAAATACCGCCGCCGCAGCCACCTCAGACGGGTCGGTAATTCTCTTCAGAGAATAATTGCGGGTCATCCTGGCCATTGCCTCTTCGGGGGAAATGCCCTGGGCTTCGGCCCTGGCTTTCGCGACATTGCCGATACGCTCTCCCTGGACGGCCGCGGGGCTAATGCAGTTGACCCGGATGTTATATTCCCCCACCTCAATCGCCAGGGTTTCGGTAAAACCGATGATGCCCATTTTAGAGACGCAGTACGGACTTCTCATCGGGTACCCTGACCGGCCGCCCTCGGAGCCAATATTGACAATGACACCGCTCCGGCGGCCAATCATGGCCTTGAGCACCTCCCTGGTGCAGAGCATGGTGCCGGTCAGATTTACCGCCAGCACTTTACTCCATTCGTCCAGGTCCATATCGACCACATTGGCCGTCGGGCCGCCAACGCCGCTATTGTTCACCAGTATGTCCACCTGGCCGTACTCGCTCAGGGCCCGGGCGACCATACTTTGCACCTGCTTTTCATCCGAAATATCGGTTGGTACCGCCATTGCCCGGCCGCCCTTAGCTTTGATTTCCCCGACCACCCCATTTAACCTGGAGAGCGTACGGGCGGCCACCACCACCGCCGCCCCCTCGGCGGCGAAGGCGCCGGAAATGGCCCGGCCGATACCGATACCGCCCCCGGTGACGATGGCTACCTTATCCTTTAACCTCATTGCTTCCCTCCTCTTTAATGATTCTCGATATGTCCCTTCCTTCAATGCCACTACCCACTATAAACAGCATTCTACGGCAATAGTTAATCTATTTTCAATCGGCTAAAAGTTGCTTAAGTGAGCGGAGTGGTTATATAGTTGGTAGATAGAGTTTCAGAGACACGGAGATAAAGGCCACCGGCGATGAAATTTCTGGGCTACCGAAGAAGTAACGGCGCGGTGGGCGTGCGAAATCACGTCCTGATTTTTCCCACCACGGTCTGCGCCTCTACCGTGGCCCAGATTATCAGCCGGGAGGTCGCCGGTACGGTTAGCGTCACGCACCGGCATGGCTGCGGTCACCTCGGCGAGGAAAAGGAACATATGGTGCGCACCATGGCCGGTTTCTGCCGCAACCCCAACGTCGCCGGCGTGTTACTGGTCGGCCTCGGCTGCGAGCTACTCACCCCGGAGCTAATCGCCGATGAGCTGGCCAAAGCCGGGCAAAGATTCGAGACCATCAGTATTCAAGCACTGGGAGGCACTACCCACAGCGTGGCCGAAGGCAAGAAACTGGCCAAGCAGCTCCTGGCCGAAGCGGCGGCGGCCCGGCCGGAGCCGGTTGACGTTTCCGAGCTGACCATGGGCGCCAGCTGTGGCGGTTCGGACGCCGCTTCGGGATTCACCGCCAATCCGGCACTGGGAGCAGCCTCCGACCGGCTGGTAGCGGCCGGCGGCACCGTCATAATTTCGGAGGTACCGGAAATGCTGGGGGCGGAACGCGCCCTGGCCCGCCGGGCCGCTGATGACGAAGTCAGAAACCGTATTTGGTCAATGATATCGGCCACCGATGCCAGTATCAAATCCATGGGCGTTGACGTCCGGGGGACCGACCCGTCGCCGGGGAACATAGCGGGAGGTCTAACCACCCTGGAAGAGAAATCGCTGGGCGCTATCCTCAAGGGCGGCACGGCTCCCATAGTCCAGGTAGTCAGGTACGCCGAGAAGCCGGCACAAAAAGGACTGGTCATCATGGACGGGCCGGCTCACGACGTCGCCTGTAACTGCGGCCTGATAGCGGCGGGAGCTCAGGTGATTGTCTTTACTACCGGGCGGGGAACGCCGATCGGCTCCCCGATTGCCCCGGTAATCAAGGTATCCTCCAACAGCACCCTTTACCAGAGGATGAGGGAAAATATTGATATAGACGCCGGCACGATAATGGACGGCACGGAATCAATTCCGTCGGTCGGCGAGCAAATCTTGACCGAAATCATCAATGTCGCTTCCGGCAAGTTAACCAGGGCCGAAATTCTGGGGCACAACGAGTTCGCCATACCCACGATAATGCCTACTATGTAGAATCAACCATTGTTAAATACGTTTCGGAGATGCTATCATTCTTAAGAATACGAACCGGGAGCCAAAGATACCGGCCGATGAAAAAACTTTTTATTCTGGTTACGGCATTCATACTGGCGGCCGGCTTAATAGCCGGCTGCAGCGGTGAACCGCAAATCGCCCCGGTGGAGACCATCAACACTGGAGTCGGCCAGGAGTTCAACATCACCCGGGGATTTGACATGCACTCCGGCTACATGTGGCGGGAAGAACACAACGAGAGCCTGCTTGAGGTAGTGGATACCGCCGTTGATACCACGGAAACAGAAGCCGGGAGGATTACTCTGCTCCAGGTCTTCCGCTTCAAGGCGCTAAAAAAAGGTAAAACCACTATCATTCTCACCCATGCCCGGCAGACCCTGAAAGGGCCCATTATTGCCCGGCAAGACGTAATCAGCGTTAGTATTAAATAATGCGCCGCCGCGCCTGTCTCTTTACCCTGCCACCTATCGGGCTGATGCCCTTATAAGTCATGATATTGAGCCTTTTGCCCCGCAACTTTCGACCTTATTGGTCTTACGACGAGCACCGTTTCCTAATAAAATAAAAGTGGAGCAGTTTCTATTATCCGACATAAGTCTTCAGCCTAAAGACCGGGAGGGGTGCCGATGCGCTACAAAAACGATGAATCAAGTTTGCCCGTAAAAGCAAACCGCCGTCAACCAGATGAAATTCCCATGATTAAAATGGCAGGCGTGACCAAGTTGTTCAAGGATTTTGCCGCCGTTGCCGACCTGTCTCTGGAAGCCAGGCAGGGTGAAATACTGGGCATAATAGGTCATAATGGCGCCGGCAAGACCACCGTGCTGAAGATGATAACCGGACTTCTCGTACCCACGGCCGGTACTATTGAGATTATGGGCATGAACATAGCCAAGAGCGGCACCCACATCAAGAAGTCCATCGGATATCTGCCGGAAGAGAGCCCTCTCTACGAGAACATGACCGCCGAGGAGTACCTG
>DAOWCR010000097.1 GCA_030639445.1 Dehalococcoidales bacterium | reverse complement strand
TGTCCAGGCCGGTGGCTACAGCTGGTCCTTGGTGGTGGCGGCGGTCCCTTCCGGTATCCTGGTGCATAACCTGTTGCTGCTGAACGAATTTCCCGATATCGAGGCCGATGGTAAAGCCGGTAGAAGGACCTTGCCCATCGCTATGGGCCAGGCAAAGGCCAGTGTCGTCTATTCGGTGCTGACGATGACCGTTTATCTCTGGATAATGGGCTGGGTGGTCGCTGGCGTGATGCCGGCCTTCTCGCTGATTGCCCTGCTGACCGCCCCCTTTGCCACCAGGGCCATCCAGGGTGCCCGGCAGTCTCAGGAGATGGCCCGGTTGATGCCGGCTATGGCCAATAATGTGCGGGTCGTCCTCTTGACCCAGTTGCTTCTGGGCATCGGCTATATCCTGGACAGGGTTATCGGGTAAACCGCCGGAGAAAGTGGCCGTTTACTGAGGACAGGAGTTCAAATCTGCCGCTCGATGTAAAGTTCCCTTAGACCGTTCAGGGAGGTAAAGAACTCCCGCATCATGACGCTTACCGGGTACATTCCCCGCGGCGTGACCCTGATGGTTTCGGCCTCTTTCACCAGGCCGAAGAGCTTTAAGAATAACAGCTCATTCCTTAATTGCTCATGAATATCGGCATTGAACCGCCGGTAAAACTTCTCTTTATCCACGGCCATGCCGGCGAGCTTGGTCAGCAGGTAGTAACGCCGGTGTTCTCTGGCCGACAGCTTTCGCCAGCCGACTACGGGTAATCTATCGCGGCCGGTCAGTTCCTCATATCTGTCCAGCGAAAATGAATTGACCCAGAAGTTCCCCCGGTAGATACTCACCGAGCCGGTGCCGATGCCGATGTAATCGTCAAAATCGATTATGTATTCGTCTATCATTCTCTCGCCCCGGGAGAAACACCAGGCGGTGGAGGCTTTATACCCGCCGGCGTAAAGCTCCCTCAGGATAATGTTGTAAAAAACTTTCTCCCGCGACGTATCCACCCGGTTAAATTTTCGCTCCAGGAAACTTTTTTTGTGCGGTGAAGCCATCAGCGGGTAGAACGTGGCCTGGTCTATGCCCAGTTCTTTGAAGGTCTGCACGTCGGCTTCAAATTTGGCCGGGGACTGGCCGGGAAAATTGAAGACGAAGTCCACATTGAGCGTGTCGAATTCGCCTTGAGCCATCAATAATTTTTCTTTAGCCTCTTCGCCGGTGCCGAAGGGCCGCCCCATCGCCTTCAGCGTGTCATTATCAAAGCTCTGCACCCCGATGGAGAGGCGGTTGACGCCGGCCGCTTTCAGCGCGGCAACGTTCTGCCGGTTGACCTCGCGCGGCGTGGTTTCCAGGGAAATCCGTTTTACCGTAAATTGTTTTTTGAGATAGTCAATGAAGTCGGTCAGCTCGTCCATGAGCACGGTCGGCGTGCCCCCGCCGAAGTAAAAATCGGAGAATTTAAAACCTCTCCGGATGTAGAGGTCAAGCTCTCTTCTCAGGTGCTTGAAATATTTCCTGGCCTTATCTTCTTTGAAGAGATAGCGGTTAAAGCAGCAGAAGGGGCACAGGGTTTTACAGAAGGGAATGTGAATGTAGAGCGAGACTGCTTCGCCGCCCGCTCCTTCCGCAATCACCGACTCGTCAAATTCCGGGCTGAGCTCCAGGAACTTCCGGCCCTCACGCCGGGTAACCAGGCCGACAATGTTTGAAATCATTTTAGACTTATTTCTAGCTCACCACCACTCCGGTGCCGTAGGCGAGCACCTCGGCGGCATTCTGCATCACCATTGAGGTAGCCAGCCTCATCTCCACCACCGCGTTAGCCCCCTGCTTTTCGGCATCTTCGACCATCCTCTGGATAGCTTCTTCCCTGGCTTCGGCCATCATCCGGGTGTATTCCGTTATCTCCCCGCCGGCCAGACCCCGGAAGGCCGCCATAATGTCCTTGCCCAGATGTTTTGCCCGGATGGTGCTTCCCTTGACCAGGCCCACCGTTTTCACGATTTTTTTGCCTTCAATCTGCGCTGATGTGATAATAATCATTTCTCTACCCCCTTAAAATCCTCGGTTTTCGCCTTGGATATCCGGTCCTTAATGGCGACTCCAAGAAGAACTAATATCCCGGCCCCAATAGCCCCAACGGCTATTCTGACCAGTAAAGGAATATCACTGGCCATAAAAAAGACTTTAACTCCCCAGCCAAGCAGTACCAGCATACCCAGCCCCATCAGTATGAGCGCCAATTTTTGCCACATGTTTAACCTCCCGGTGGGCTTTTATCAGGTAACCCTCCCCCCCTTTAAATTTTTATCTGGAAACCCCATCCCTCTTTAGATTTTATTTGGTGACCCTCCCTCTTTATCCCCCTCCCTTTGATAAGGGAGGGGGATTTAATCCGTAAGAGAGGCGAAGCCTCTCTTTAACTCTCTTTTCATTTTCCCCTTTTGGACTTCGTCCCTCTAAAACTCCCTATAAGCACAATTTGGACTCTCCTTTAGTATCTCTCTCCTTGAAAGGAGAGGGGGAAGAGATTTTAGAGAGGGGCGTCGCCCCTCTCTTACCCGCACTCCCCCTTCCCTTATTAAGGGAAGGGGGTCAGGGGGATAGGTTGTTAAATGACCTCTAACTCTCCTTTGGTGTTAAGTTATCTCTTTCTCTTCCACACCGTGCCCCGGGGGGTGTCTTCCAGGGCAATGCTGGCCTCGTCCAGCTTCGCCCGAATAATGTCAGCTTGCTGCCACTGCCTGGCTTCCCTCATCTCTTTTCTTGCCTGGATAAGGTTTTCGATTAACTTTTCCGCATCCTGCCTGGCATCGGGAGGGGTAGCTAGGTTGAGAACCTGGTATACTTGAGCAATTAGCTCCGCATCGAGAGGCCTGGCCTGCTCTGTCTTGAAGGTCAGCCCCAGCACCCCGCCCAGCTCCTTCAGCGCGTCACGCGCTTCCCCGGCCCCAGTGCCTTCGCTATCATAGCGGTTAATCTCCCGGGCCAGGTCAAAGAGGGCGGCTATCGCCCGGGCGGTGTTGAAATCGTCGTCCATCGCCGTGATGAATCTCTTACGGTACTGTTCGGTATCTATTCTTTTGTCGGTTTTCTGGCCGCTGACGGTGTTATTCTCCGTCTGCCGCAGCCTATCGGCCCCCCTCTCCGCCGCCTCCAGTATCTCCTCGGAGTAGGTCAGGGGACTGCGATAGTGGGAACTGAGCACGAAGATGCGGACGGCATCGGCGCCGTACCTCTCCTGCGCCTCTTTGATGGTGATGAGGTTCCCCAGGGACTTGCTCATCTTCTCTTCGCCCAGCTGCATCATACCGTTATGCAGCCAGTAGCGGACGACCGGTTTGACGCCGGTAAAGCTTTCCGACTGGGCAATCTCGTTCTCGTGGTGGGGGAAGACCAGGTCCTGCCCGCCGCCGTGGATATCAAGGGTATCTCCCAGGTATTTCAGTGACATGGCGCTGCACTCAATATGCCACCCCGGCCGGCCCGGGCCCCAGGGGCTTTCCCAGGAAGGCTCGCCGGGCTTGGACGCCTTCCACAGGACGAAGTCCATGGGGTACTCTTTCTCCTCCCCGGCGGCCGCGCGCGTCCCGGCCATCATCGCCTCCAGGCTGCGGTGGGACAGCTTCCCGTAGTCAGGGACGTTTCGTACGCGGAAATAGACGCTGCCCTGCGCCGGGTAGGCGTATCCTTTATCAATCAGGCCCTGGACTATCTCGATGATTTTCGGTATCTCTCCGGTAGCTCTTGGCTGAATGTCCGCCGGGCGGATGTTCAGGGCATCCATATCGGCAAAATAGCTGGCGGTGAATTTTTCCGCCAGCTCACGGGGGGAAATGCCCAGTTTATTCGCCCGGTCGATAATCTTATCGTCAATATCGGTCACATTCTGCACGTACTTCACCTTGAAGTCGCGGAACTGGAGGTAACGCCGGATAACGTCAAAGATGATGTAGCTCATGGCGTGCCCCAGGTGGGCGTCATCATAGGGCGTCACGCCGCAGACGTACATGTTTACCACCTCGCCCAGCGGGGTAAACTCCTCCTTTTTCCCGGAGAGGGAATTAAAGACCTTCATGACAATTAATTACTCTCCGCTATTTGCCAGAGATAGTATAAAACTTTCATTCAATTCTTCTCCACAGTTTGCCCAGGAGATAGTATAAAACTTTCATTCAATTCTTCTCCACAGTTTGCCCAGGAGATAGTACAAAACCTTCATTTATATTTTCTCCACGGTGGCGATGGCGTAAGCGGCGATGCCTTCGCTCCGGCCGATGAAACCCAGGCGGTCGGCGGTGCTGGCCTTCACGCTTACCTGGCCGATATTGATACCCAGCGTCCGGCTGAGCTGCCGGCGCATCGGGTCGATAAAGTCTTTTAGCATGGGTTTTTCCGCCACCACGGTGGCGTCAACGTTGTTTACCCGCCAGCCGTTTTTGGCCAGTTCGCCGGCGGTCCTGGACAGCAGCACCAGGCTGGAAATATCCTGGTATTCAGGCTCGCCGGGCGGGAAATGACCGCCGATGCTGCCCAGCGCCGCCGCGCCCAGCAGGGCGTCAATGATGGCATGGGTCAGGGCATCGGCGTCGCTCCAGCCGCTGAGCCCCTTATCAAAGGGAATATCTATTCCCCCGAGCACTAATCTGCGTCCCGGGGCTAGTGGATGGACATCATAGCCGATACCAACGTGCAGTTTACTGTTCATATTTTTGCCATAGGAGTTCAGCTAATGCCA
>DAOWCR010000131.1 GCA_030639445.1 Dehalococcoidales bacterium | reverse complement strand
TGGCAAATATGCCTACCTGAACGAAGCGGCGGAGCATCTTGCTCACCGCTTCCTTCCCGGTGCCCTGACCCTGGTTTTACCCAAAAAAGAGATAATCCCCCCTCTGCTGGTCGCTGGCGGGGAGACTATTGGCATCAGAATCCCGGACAACCGGGTGATGCTGGAGCTGGCGGCCATGACCAACCTGCCGATGACGGCGACCAGCGCCAATATCAGCGGCCAACCGACTCCTTACTCCGCCCAGGAAGTCCTTTCACAGGCAGGAGAGGCGATGGCGCCGGTGGCCCTGGTCCTGGACCAGGGCCCGTTGCCGGTGCGGGAACTCTCCACCATAGTCGATTTAACGGCCAGCCCGCCCCAGCTTCTCCGGCAGGGGCGGGTAAGCTGGCTGGACATCCGGCAGATACTGCAGTCGCTCCATGATTTGGCGCCAGAGTAGCAAATAGTCACCGCAGATAGTCCAGTTTGACATTAAAATTTATTCTGTGCTATCTTTTGATACGGGCTGCTGGCGGGTTTCACCGAATTTCAAGTCCGTAGAGATTGCCGTAGGCCCTTTTTTAATTTAACCTGGACCGAGGAATTAGGTATGAAGAGTGACGTTGTGAAAAAGGGTATCGAGCGGGCGCCGCACCGTTCGTTGCTGTATGCCCTGGGCTGCACGCGTAGTGAAATGGATAAGCCCTTTATCGGGGTGATTAATAGCTTTAGTGAGATTGTTCCCGGGCATAAGCACCTGCGGGATATCGCCGAGGCGGCGAAGTCCGGGATACGAGAGGGGGGAGGCGTTCCCTTTGAAGTCAATACGATTGCGGTCTGCGATGGTATTGCTATGAACCATCCCGGGATGAAATACAGCCTGCCCAGCCGGCAGCTAATCACTGACTCGGTGGAGACGGTGGCCGAAGCCCACGCTTTTGATGCCCTGGTCTTTATTCCTAACTGCGACAAGATAGTCCCCGGGATGCTTATGGCTGCTGCCCGGCTGAATCTGCCTTCCATCTTTGTCAGCGGTGGGCCGATGCTGGCCGGACGCGTCCATCACAATGGCCGGAAAGTTGACCTTATCTCCGTCTTTGAAGCGGTGGGCGAAGTGGTCAGTGGCAAGAAGAGCGAAGAAGAACTGGCGGAACTGGAAGAGATAGCCTGCCCGGGCTGCGGTAGCTGCGCCGGTATGTTTACCGCCAATACCATGAACTGCTTGATTGAGGTGCTGGGGATCGGACTGCCCGGCAACGGCACCATTCCGGCGGTGGACGCCCGGCGGCAGAGGCTGGCCCGGGAAGCCGGACGGCGAGTGATGAAAGTCCTGGCGGATGATATTCGGCCCCGGGAGCTTATCACCAAAACATCTCTGCATAATGCCTTTACCGTGGACGTGGCCCTGGGCGCCAGCACCAACTCGGTTTTACACCTGATGGCCATCGCCCACGAGGCCGGGGTCAATTTACCCCTGGCGACGGTGAATGAAATAAGTCAGCAGACGCCGTGTCTGTGCAAGCTGGCGCCAGCCGGTCCGTACCACATGGAGGATTTGGACCGGGCCGGCGGCATATCGGCGGTGATGAAGGAGCTCCAGGGCCTGTTGAAGCTGGATTTAAGAACGGTGGCCGGGAAAACGCTGGCGGAAAACATTGCGCACCGCCAGATTTTAAATGAAGAAGTTATCCGTCCCGTGGCCAGGGCTTATGCCCCTACCGGCGGCCTGGCGATACTTTTTGGTAACCTGGCTCCGGAGGGCGCCATTGTCCGGAGGTCAGCGGTGGCGGACGATATGCTGAATCACCGGGGACCGGCCAGGGTATTCGACTCAGAAGAGGAGGCTACCGAAGCGATTATGGGGCATCGGATAAAACCGGGCGACGTGATAATTATTCGCTATGAAGGTCCCAGAGGAGGCCCTGGGATGAGAGAGATGCTGACGCCCACCTCTCTCCTGAGCGGCATGGGGCTAGATGACAAGGTGGCTCTTATCACCGACGGGCGTTTTTCCGGGGGCTCTCGCGGTGCCGCCATTGGCCATGTTTCCCCGGAAGCCGCCAGCCGGGGAACTATCGCCGCGCTGCAAGAGGGGGATATAATTAACATTGATATTCCGAACTACAAGCTTGAGGTGGAGCTTACGGAGAAAGAGATTGCCAGTCGCCTGGCACGGCTGGCCGAATTTGAACCCAGGGTAAAAACAGGTTACCTCAGATACTATGCCGAAAGAGTATGTTCGGCCAGTACCGGGGCGGTGTTCGGCGGATAGAGGAGACCTATTATGAAAATGACGGGTGCTCAGATTCTCTGTGAAGGACTGGTCAAAGAAGGTGTCGAGGTTATCTTCGGTCTACCCGGGGGAGCGGTCATTCCGCTCTATGACACCTTGCCCCAGTATCCCCAGCTCCGCCATATCCTGGTACGGCACGAGCAGGGAGCCGCTCATGCCGCTGATGGCTATGCCCGGGCCACCGGTAAAGTGGGGATATGTTTCGCTACCTCCGGACCGGGAGCCACCAACCTGGTCACCGGAATCGCCAATGCTTTTCTTGATTCCGTCCCCGTGGTCGCCGTCACCGGCCAGGTAGCCAG
>DAOWCR010000036.1 GCA_030639445.1 Dehalococcoidales bacterium | reverse complement strand
GTGTGGCATCTTACATCAACCAGAGGGGAGATACCCCGGCCATAGTTATAGAGGAAAAAGCTTATGAATGTACTGGCTGTGCAGTCTGTGCCATTATGTGCCCTGATACGGCTATTTCCGTATATCGCCGCAACATGGCATCGAGCAAGCCAGTATCGTAACACCTGGACTTTCGTGGAGCGATTTGATGTCAAAGAAGACTTTGATGGTGGGCAACATCGCCATAGCTGAAGGGGCTATCCTGGCTGGCTGCCAGGCTTACTTCGGTTACCCAATCACACCCCAAAACGACCTCCTGGAACACATGTCAAAACGGATGCCAGAGGAGGGGCGGATATTCTTACAGACTGAGAGCGAGCTAGCCGCCATATCCATGGTCTACGGCGCCGCCGCTGCCGGCTGCCGGACCATGACCTCCACTTCCAGCCCTGGTTTCAGTCTGCAGCAGGAAGGCATCTCCTATATGTCGGGGGCCGAGCTACCCGGGGTAATCGTGAACGTGATGCGGGGTGGTCCCGGACTGGGCAACATCGGCGGCGCCCAGGGCGACTATTTCCAGTCCACCAAGGGCGGCGGCCACGGCGATTACCGCGTTATCAACCTGGCCCCGGACTCGGTCCAGGAAATGATGGACCTCACCATGCTGGCCTTTGAGCTGGCGGACAAATACCGTAACCCGGTGGTATTGCTCACCGACGGTTTTCTGGGCCAGGCCATGGAGCCCGTGGTCATGCGGGCGCCGGTCAAGAAACTGCCCGCCAAACCCTGGGCAATTACCGGGGCCAGAGGCCGCCCCAAGAACATCATCAACTCCTTTGAGATGGACCCGGCCGATTTCCCGCCCCGGGTCAAGCGCCTGCAGCAGAAGTACGACCGGATGAGACAGCACGAGGTCCGCTATGAAGGCCTTAACTTGGACGATGCCACCCTGGTGATGGTCGCCTATGGCAGCGCCAGCCGTGCCGCCCTGAGCGCGCTGCAAATAGCCCGCCAGGCGGGGATACCGGTGGGGCTGCTCCGGCCCATCACCCTCTTCCCTTTCCCCTCCGAACCTCTGTCAAACCTGGCCCGGAAAGTCAGTAATTTTCTGGTGGCGGAGCTAAGCCTCGGCCAGCTCATCGAGGACGTCAGGCTGGCGGTGGGCGAGGACAAGAGGGTAGAGCTGGTCAATCAATATGGCGGGGTGCCGCTATCGGCAGAGGAAATACTGGCCGGCATAGCTAAAATGACGAAACAACCGACTGGCAGGTGACATGACTGAATTAGAAAACACTAAACTGGATACCGTGCTTTACCACCGGCCCGAGTCCATGGAGGACTACCCCTTTCACCTGTGTCCCGGCTGCGGGCACGGCATCGTGCTCCGCCTCGTCGCCGAGGTAATCGATGAGCTGAAACTCAGAGAAAGGGCGGTGTGCGTGGCTTCCATCGGCTGCTCGGTTAATTCTTACCACTATTTCAACTTCGATGGTCTGGAATCAGCTCACGGGCGCGCCCCGGCGGTGGCCACCGCCATCAAACGGTGCCACCCCAATCTTATCCCCTTCACCTACCAGGGAGACGGCGACCTGGCCGCTATCGGCACTGCCGAAATCGTGCACGCCTGTGCCCGGGGCGAGAATATCACCACCATCTTCGCCAACAACGCAATCTACGGCATGACCGGGGGGCAGATGGCGCCCACCACTCTCGTCGGCATGTACTCCACCTCCACCCCCGGCGGCCGCCAGCCCGCCCTCATCGGGTATCCCATCCGCGTCTGCGAGATGCTGTCCACCCTGGACGGGCCGGCATATATCGCCCGGGTGGCGGTACACACTCCGGCCGCGGTGAGAAAAGCCAAACAGGCGATAAAGCTTGCCTTCCAGACCCAGCTGGCCGGCCTGGGCCTGTCGCTGGTGGAAGTATTATCTCCCTGTCCGGTGAACTGGAAACTGGAGCCGGTGGCGGCATTAAAATGGCTGGCCGAGCACCTGCTCCCCCAGTACCCGCTGGGCGAGTATAAGGTTACTGAGGCGGTTGAGGCTCTAAAAAAGGAGACCGGCCGTGCCTGAAGAAATAGCCATCGCCGGCTTTGGCGGACAGGGGGTGCTGTTTATCGGCCGGCTTCTGGCCGAGGCGGGCCTCCGGGAAGGGCATGAGGTACTGTGGGTGCCGTCTTACAGTGCGGCCAAGAGGGGAGGCATTGTCTGGTGCAATGTCATCATCTCCGACGAGAAAATAGGCGCCATGTTCGTCACCAGGCCCACGGCGGCGATTGCCATGAACCCGCCCTCTTTGACCAAATTCGAGCCGGCCATGAAGCCGGGGAGCTTTCTGGTGGTCAACCAGTCCCTGGTTCCCTCAAAGGTAAGCCGGCAGGATATCCGGGTGGTCTACGTGCCGGCCAATGATTTAGCCACCGAGCTGGGGGATGACTCGGTGGGCAATTTAGTGGCCCTGGGCGCTCTGGTGGCCGGCTGCCCGGTGGTGTCCAGAGACAATATCATGGCCGTGCTGGATATTATACTGCCGGACAAACCGGGCCAGCGGGACATGAACCAGCGTGCTTTTAACAATGGCTATGTCCGGGCACAGGAGAGCCAGGCACGCCATCCGCCGGCAACAAAAGTGAAAGAGGACGTCCATGTTTCGCCAGAAGACACTGAATGATGTGCGCCAGGGGATGAAGCAATGGCTGGCAGAGGCCGGGAAACTGGCCCGGGGCCTGCCGGGGAAAAGGCGGTTCTCCACCGTCTCCGATTTAGAGATAGACCCGCTCTATACCCCGGAGAATATCAGGGACCTGGACTTTACCGGGGATATCGGTTATCCCGGCTGTTACCCGTTCACCCGGGGCTGCCAGACCACCGGTTACCGGGGTAAGGTCTGGACCTTCCGCATGTTCTCCGGCCTGGGCAGCGCCGAGGACACCAACCGGAGGTGGCACCAGCTGCTAAAAGAAGGTGAGACCGGCCTGAGCACCGCTTTTGACTTCCCCACCCTGATGGGCTATGACTCCGATTCGCCCAAAGCCGCCGCCGAGGTGGGCAGGTGCGGGGTCGCTATTGACACTCTGGCCGATTTTGAAGTCCTGACGGACCGTATTCCCCTGGACAAGGTAACTACCTCCATGACCATAAACCCCCCGGCCAGCGTGCTGTGGGCGATGTACCTGGTGGCCGCAGAAAAGCAGGGGGTGAGCTGGGACCGGGTGGGGGGGACGATTCAAAATGATATGCTCAAGGAGTTTATTGCCCAGAAGACTTTTATGTGCCCCCCGGAACCCTCCATCAGGCTCATCAGCGACACCATTGAGTTCGGCACCAGGCATGTCCCCCGGTGGAACACGATAAGCATCAGCGGCTACCATATACGCGAAGCCGGGTCCACGGCGGTGCAGGAGCTGGCTTTCACTCTGGCGGATGGGATTGCCTACGTCCAGGACGTCATCACGAGAAAGAAACTGGACGTTGACGCCTTCGCTCCGCGGCTTTCCTTCTTCTTTGATTCCCACATGGACTTCTTTGAAGAAATCGCCAAGTTCCGGGCCGCCCGGAGGATGTGGGCTAAAATAATGAGGGACCGTTTCCAGGCGAAGAGCCCCCGCGCCTGGTGGCTGAGGTTTCACACCCAGACCGCCGGCTGTTCCCTGACCCACCAGCAGCCGTACAATAATATTGTCCGGACGGCCACCGAGGCCCTGGCCGCCGTCCTGGGCGGGACGCAGTCCTTGCACACCAACTCTTTCGACGAGGAGTTTGCCCTGCCCACCGAATTTGCGGCCACCATCGCCCTGCGCACCCAGCAGGTTCTGGCGGAAGAGACCGGGGTCGTCAACACCATAGACCCCCTGGCCGGTTCTTACTTCGTGGAGGCGTTAACCCGCCAGATAGAAGAGGAAGCCTGGGAGTATATCCAGAAGATTGATGAAATGGGCGGGATGCTGGCGGCCATTGCCGGCGGGTTCCCGCAGCGAGAAATCGCCAATGCCGCCTACCACTTCAAACGGCAGGTGGATAACCGGGAAAAGGTCCAGGTGGGGGTGAATAAATACGTGGCGAAAGAAGAGGCCCCCATTGAGTTCCTCAAGATTGATGAGAAAGTGGAAGCGGCGCAGGTTAAAAGATTACGGCAGGTGAAGAGGACGAGGGACAACCGCCGCGTTACCCGAAGTCTGCGTGACCTCCGGGCGGCCTGCCGGAGTGATAAAAACGTGATGCCCGGCGTCATCGAGGCGGTCAGAGCTTATGCCACCGAGCAAGAGATTTGCGACGTCTATCGCGAGGTCTTTGGCGAGTACCGCGACCCCGGCTTCTACTAAAATCAGCAAAGGTAAGTGAATGAGTCCGGAGAAGAAATTAAGAGTCCTGATTGCCAAGCCGGGCCTGGACGGCCATGACCGGGGGGCCCGGATTATCGCCCGGGGCTACCGGGACGCCGGCTTTGAGGTAATCTATACCGGCGTGCACCAGACGCCGGAGCAGATAGTCACCGCCGCCATACAGGAGGACGTTGACCTGGTCGGCCTGAGCTGCCTCTCCGGCGCCCACCGGCACCTGTTCACCGAGGTGGTGAAACAGCTCCGGGAAAACGGAGCGGCTAACGTTACCGTTATCGGCGGCGGTATTATCCCTCCCGAAGACATCCCCCGTCTCAAGAAAGCCGGTATCCGGGAGATTTTTTTGCCCGGCACACCCCTGGAGAAAATACTGGCCTGGACCCGGAAAAACGTCAAACCGGCGAAATAGGCGCATTATCCGGGCTCTTTTATCCCGCAGGCTCTCGTGCCTGCCGGTACAACCTCCCTCTGAAAAATTCAAAATACTTTTCCCCGCACCAAGGGAGTTATCGCTATTCCAGGCATTGACAATTGCCTCAATGGAACTATAATTAACTTGCCGATTAGTGGGTGAATATCTAAAAAGAAGGAGGCCCGGTGTTAAGATGGCAAGAAAAGAACCTTATGCCACCCCGGAAGAGGTCAGCCAGCGCGTTATTCGTTACCGTGATATTCCCATTGTGGAAATAGCCCCCGGTATGAAATACCACATCGTCTCCAGCGAAAAGATGACGGTCGGCTTCATTAACGGAGCGCCCAATTCGGTAGGCCCGGCTCACCGCCATGAAGCCGAGCAAATATTGATAGTCGCGGATGGTGCCTGCGAAGAAGCGGTCGATGGGAAGCTATATCCCTTAAAGAAGGGAGATGTCTTGATTATTCCCTCGAACACGGAGCATGGAACTTATATGTCCGATAAGGGCTGCCAAATCATCGATATCTACTCTCCACCACGACAGGACTATCTCGCCAAGCTGGAAAAGGTGAAGCAGAGCCGGAAAACATAATTAATGATATATTTTTCACCCATTAGACCGTTCGTCGGTTGGTGTATTAACCGGAAGGAGGATTAAGAGCCATGTCCAAGTTAAGCCGGGAAATGGCGGAAGACATTTCCCACCGGGCATTGAATGAGGGCGCCGAGTATCGCAGTTGAACACGCCGGGTCCTGCACGGGGTGCAGAAATATTTCCCATTCGTTACCGATGATATCGTACAAGCCGGTGTGGCACTCGCCGGTGGTGGTGCCTGTTCCGTCGTTGGTTCCTGTGGTGCTTTTTCCGGGGGCCTCATGGCACTAAGCGCCAAGTTCAGTCCTCGCCCGGATAGTCTATCAGCGAAGGAACTGGAACAACTGGTTTACGCACGCCATAAGTTTGACCAATTTCGTGACTGGTTCATTTCTGAATTTGGCGGCGTCGCTTGCCGCGATGTCCAGCTCAGCGTATTCGGTCGGGTCTATAACGTCCTGGACGACGAAGAACTTCAGGAGATGCGGGAATATCAACAGGGGCTGGGCAAGTCCTGTAGCGAGATTGCCATGAAGGCGGCACTCAAGGTTGCTGAAATACTCTCGTGAGAAACAGTCGGTGATTGGTGGTTGACCGCCATTAACCACTTCCCGCAGGCCCGGAGGTCTATTTCCCGATATAGTCTGGCGGTAAGCGTAAGTAACACTCTATCGTGTGTTTTGGTTCCGGCATGTCGCCACCTTTGCCACTCCATCTTTTCTGTTGACGAATCTTCCCGACAGGTGTAATCTGGTGAAGACCGCATTGGCCGACTGTAAAACAAACTTGTAAGAGGGGTGAACCATGAATACTCGGGAACGTTTTCTGGCGTTAATGAACTTCCAGGAGGTAGACCGGAACTTCATCTGGGAATTCGGTTACTGGGGAGGCACCGTCCGCCGCTGGTATCAAGAGGGCCTGCCCCTGGTGAAAGGGCTTTCCGAAAAAGCCCACGATGGCTCCGGCACGTTTGCCGAGAGCGCCGGTGTCCCCCTGAATCGGTACATCGCCCATGACGTCCACGACTATTTCAAGATGGACCCTTACCTGGTGCGTATTCCACTAAACATCGGGGCCTGTCCTGCTTTTGAAGAAAAAATCCTCGAGGACCACGGCGACTGGTATATCTGGCAGGACTGGGACGGCTGTATCCGCAAGGACCTCAAGGGCCGGAAAACCCTGCCCACCATCGTCGGTGGGCCGGTGAAGACCCGGGAGGACTGGGAGCGCCACAAAGCGGAGAGGCTGCGCCCTGCCCTAGAGGACCGACTGCCGGATAACTGGCGGCAACTGGTGGCCGAATATAAAAAGAGGGACTATCCCGTAGGGCTGGGGCAGGTTCACGGGTTCTTCGGCACTCCCCGGTATTTGATGGGGGTCGAGGAACTGCTGGTGAAATATTATGACGACCCCGAGATGATGAAGGACATGAATATTTACCTGGCCGACTTCTGGATGGCTCTCTTTGAGGGGGTGCTCAAAGAAGTAGAGGTGGACGCCGTCTTTATCTGGGAGGACATGTGCTACCGGGGAGGCCCTTTAATCTCCCCGGAAATGTTCCGGGAGTTTATCCTGCCCGGTTATAAAAAGCTGACCGACTTCTTGAGGGGCTACGGGGTCAAGATTATCCTCGTGGACTGCGATGGCGATGTGTGGAAGCTGCTGCCGCTCTGGATTGAGGGGGGTGTCACCGCCATCTATCCTTTTGAGGTCGCCGCGGGCATGGACGTGGTCGAGGTACGCAAAGCCTACCCCAAGCTGGGCATTCACGGCGGCATTGACAAGCGGGCGCTTATCCAGGGCAAAGAAGCGATTGACCGGGAACTGGCCGCCAGAGTCCCCTTTATGCTCGAGCGCGGAGGCTATATCCCCACCATTGACCATATGGTCTCCATGGACATCAGCTTTGAGAACTTCAAGTACTACCGCGAAAAGCTGAACCAGATGATAAAAAAGCAGGCCAAAGTCTGGGACCGGGACTAAAGCCTACCGCCCCTGGCCGGCCGGGCACACGTGGAGGCACCGGTCACAGAGGACAAGTCGGCCGTGTTCCTTAGCCATAATGGATACATTTGAGAAGCAAATTGAGGCCTCCGGCATCTGGTATGGTTCCAGGGCCTCGACTGGACAGTCGTCCACACACCTGGTGCAGCCCTGACAGAAAGGGCTCTCTTCTTCGGCTAGGACTGATTCCGGAGTCGGTTCCAGCGGCGCCTCCGTCCTGACCGCCGCAAAACGGAGCCGGTGGCCGTATACCGGATGCAAGACCACCGTGCTCTTGCCACGCTGTCCCAGGCCGGTGCGTATCGCCGCCTCTTTCAGGTTGACCTCTCCTCTATTGGGATAGCCATATTGCCCGACCGGTTCTGCCGTAAAGCCCTTCCCGCGAATGAAGTCCAGCAGCGACGCCAGTCTGGGCCCAAAGTGCTTTTTAAAGCCATACATCAGGAAGGTGTCACCCCGGAGGCCGAATTCGTCAAGGTTGCGTTCCGGTGTTGACTCAAGCCCGAGGACCAGCAGGCTTTCATCTCCAGACAACCGGCGGATACCGACCACATCAAACAGTCGGCGAGCATAATCAGCTATCTGCGGCGCCAAGGCTGTCATCCACCCTCCCCAACTATGCCTTTAGCTGCCAGAAACTGGTCAACTGCTGGAAATCAACCATGCCGCTCTCCGCGATGCTCTCTACTTCAATACCGGCCTCGACGGCGGCGGCCACCGGGTTCAGTCCACCGAGCAGCACCATGCCCACCCGGTCCACGCCTATCGGGATCTGGCACACCGGCTCGCTGGTATTACCCAGGGCATAAACCGCGTTGATGCCCGCCTCTTTGAGCGCGGTGATTACTTCCTGGGCAACGGCCCGGGATGGCGCCGGCATCTCGCGGAAGTTAGCCAGTATCTTGCCGTTACCGGTCCTGGCCGCTTCGCCAACGTCCGTCATCTTGGCGCGGATATACTGCTCGGACGGGTCCAGGGAGGTGCCGGCATAGTTGATTATGGCGACAAAGCGCCTCGGCTTGGCATCCCTGACTTCAAGCACACCGCCAAACCTGGATTCAACCGGAATGCCGGCCTTCAGCAATACCCCATTGGTCACCACGCTGCAGACCGTGGCCAGACCAACCTTACCCTTCGGGACCACCACGGAGCCAAGTTTCCCGCCTTCCGGCGCGGTGGCGACAAGTTCGCTGACACACAAGCCGGCCTGGAACACGGCGCCCATCACCGCCACGGCCTTTTTGAAATCATCCCGGCCAATAAGCGAGGTGTTTATCGGAACCTGGCCGGTCCTTTTCCGGGGGTCAAAAGTGGTGTGGAAGGCCAGAAGCTCGAGCTTCTCGTGTATGAAGCCAATCTGTTCCGGCGCCAGCGCCATCTTGAGTTCCTCCAGGCCCCGTGCGGTAAGCATCCTACCGTCGCGGCCCAGCGGTTGAGTGTAGCCCCGCTCATCGGTTATCCTCAGATGATAACGAATGGCCCTCTCGCTCAGGAAAATCCCGTGACGCTCCAGCTCCCGGGCAATGGTGATTGACCCCAGCGACTCGGTGGACTCACTCAGGACCTTGAGTATGGAGATAACCTTTCTTTCCGTCTCAAAGCTGGTAGCTTGCGCCATTTAATTTCCTTCCGGGAGGTTCAGCTCACAGCACCGGCAGGTATTTTTTCAGCTCATACTCGGTTATCTGGATGCGGTACTGGTCCCACTCTATCTTCTTGTTGGCGATGAAAGCCGAGAAAACATGGTCGCCCAGGGCTTTTCGCACCAGTTCGCTCTTCTCGGTAAGCAGGATAGCTTCCAGCAGGCTGGACGGTAGAGTGTCTATCCCTCTTTCCTGCCTCTCCTTTTCGCTCATCTCGTAGACGTTTTCTTCTATCGGTTCGGGAACATCGTATCCCTTCTCAATCCCCTCCAGCCCCGCCGCCAGCATGACGCTGAAAGCAAGATAAGGGTTGCAGGCCGGGTCCGGAGCCCGGTACTCAATCCGGGTCGCTTTTTCCCGCCCCGGCCGGTATTCCGGCACCCGGATCAGGTCAGACCGGTTGCGCCGCGCCCAGGAAAGATATACCGG